>DAORSF010000001.1:0-1797 GCA_035443405.1 Burkholderiaceae bacterium
TGTCGCAGTAGCGCTCGGTGTTGGCATCGTCCAGCGGCGCGTCGACCTCGTCGAGAAGGCAGAACGGTGCCGGGTTCAACTGGAACAGCGCGAACACCAGCGCAATGGCCGTCAACGCCTTCTCGCCGCCCGACAGCAGGTGGATCGAGGTGTTGCGCTTGCCTGGCGGCTGCGCCATCACCTGGATGCCCGCATCGAGGATCTCGTCGCCGGTCAGGATCAGCTTCGCCTCGCCGCCGCCGAAGAGCTGCGGGAAGAGCTGGCCGAAGTGGCGGTTGACCGAGTCGTAGGTCTCCTGCAGCAGCTCGCGGGTTTCGCGGTCGATGCGCCGGATCGCGTCCTCGAGCGTGCCGATCGCCTCGTTCAGGTCGGCCGTCTGCCTGTCGAGGAAGCTCTTGCGCTCGCCGGACTGCGCAAGTTCGTCGAGCGCGGCCAGGTTCACCGGGCCCAGCGCGGCGATCGCGTTCGACAGGCGCGTCACTTCGCCCTGCAGCCACGACGGTCGCGGGACGTCCGCGAACGCCGAGCGCAGCGCAGCGATGCCGGCCTCGTCGACCCGCGCTTCGGCGAGTTGCTGAACGTACTGCTGGGCGTTCATGCGCGCGGCCTGCTCCTTGAGCTGGAGATCGGTCAACTGCTGTCGCAGCGGCTCCTGCGCACGCTCGGCCGCGAGACGCTGCTCCTCGCGGCTTCGCAGCAGCTGCGTCAGTTCGTCGAGCCGCTGTCGCGCCGCCGCCAGTGCCTGCTCGGCGCGGCCGCGCGCGTCGAGCGCGTCCTGCAGCGCCTGCCGCGCGGCGGCGTCGGACAGCTGCTGCAGCTTCTCGAGCAACCCCGAACGCTCGGTCGCGGCCTGCTCGGCCAGCGCCTGTCCCTGCGACAGCAGCGCTTCGAGTCGCTCGAGATTGCCTTCGATCGCGCGAACCGCGAACGACGCTTCCTGCGCCTCGCGCTCCTGCTGCCTGAGCGCCTCGCGACGATCGCCCAATTCCCGCTCGGCCTGCTCGAGCGCGAACTGCAGCTCTTCGGCGCGCTGCTGGCGTTCGCCGAGTTGCGCATCGAGCTGCTCGAAACGGCCAGTCTCGGCGGCGATCGTGCTCTCGAACTCACCGATCTGCGACGCCAGTTCCTCGAGTTCGCCGTCGATGCGCTCGCGGCTCTCGGCAACCCGCGCACGCTCTTGCTCGAGGCGCTGCACGTCCAGCCGCAGCGCGGCCATCTGCTTGAGCGCACGATTGTGCTCGTCGCGGAGCGCCATCAGCGCCGCGAGCTGCTCCGACGCGCCCGATTCGACGCGTGCCGCGCGGGTACGCGCGTCGTCGACCATCAGCTGCTGGGCGCGCTGCTCGCGCCTGAGGTTGTCCAGCTCGTGGCGACGGGCGAGAACGCCCTCCTGCTCCGAATCGGCGGCGTACATCAGGACGGATTGTCGTCCGACCTGATGGCCCGCAGCCACGACGAACTGGGCGCCCGGCGGCAGGCTGGCGCGCTGCGCCATCGCGGCGTCGAGCGAATCGGCCGCGTAGTAGCCGGACAACCATTCGGACAGCAGCGATTGGACCCCGGCCTCGCCGGTCTGCACCATCGACAGCAGCGGACGCAGCCCGGCCGCGCTCGCCGCGCCGCCCGATGCGGGCGCTGCCGCGAAGAACCCGACCTTCGACGGCGGCGCGTCCGCCACCAGCCCGGCCACGTGTTCGAGCCGGCCGACCTCGAGGGCATTGACGCGCTCGCGAAGCACCGATTCGATGGCGTTCTCCCAGCCGTCCTCGATGCGCAGCTTCTGGTACAGGCGCGAGA
>DAORSF010000001.1:1897-23758 GCA_035443405.1 Burkholderiaceae bacterium
TCGATGGCGTTCTCCCAGCCGTCCTCGATGCGCAGCTTCTGGTACAGGCGCGAGAGCCGGTCCAGCCCGTGCCGCGCCAGCCACGGCTGCACTTTCGCCTGGCTCTCGACGCGTTCCTGCAGCTGGCGCAGCGCGATGATCCGCGCCTCGATCTGCGCAAGCCGCCCCTCTGCCTCGCGCAGCGCCTGCTGCGTCGGCTGCCGCTGCGCGTCGAGTGCCGTCCACGCGACCTCGATCCCGGCGAGTCGCTCGGCGCTCAGTCGGTCGGCCTCTTCGGCGGCG
Organism: Burkholderiaceae bacterium; assembly: GCA_035443405.1. GTDB lineage: Bacteria > Pseudomonadota > Gammaproteobacteria > Burkholderiales > Burkholderiaceae_E > Zeimonas. Next base: position 2,180 of record DAORSF010000001.1, read on the forward strand.
GCGAGGGCCTGCTGCGCCTGCGCCAGTTCCTCGGGGCTGAACGCCTGCAACTCCCCGGCCTCGGCCTGCAGGCGCTCGCGCCTTCGCGACGCGCCGTCGAGTCCCTCGGAGGCCTTGCGTTCGTGCAGCGCGCAAACCTCGATCGCCTGCCGCGTCTGCGCGACCTCTGCGCGCGCTTCGTCGACGCGCGAACGCGCCTCGCGCGCGCGCTGCTCCAGCGCCGGCACCTCGTCCACGTGACCGGCGACCAGCGCCGCGAGCTCGTCGGCACGCAGCTTCGCGTCGACGAGCTCGGCGTCGGCCTGGATGCGGTCGCTGCGCGCGTGATCCTGTTGCTCCTGCGCGCGCCGGCCCTGCAATTCGGCGCTGTCGAGGCGCTCGCGCAACTGGCCCTGCGTTTCGGCAACGACCCTGATCTCGGATTCGATCCGGCTCACTTCGGCGTTGCCTTCGTAGTAGCGCCCCTGCGCCGCGTGCACCGCGTCGTTCGCCTCGTAGTGCGCCGTGCGGATCGTTTCGAGTTCGGCCTCGATCGCGCGTTGTTCGGCAAGCCTGGCCTCGACCGCCAGCACCGCGTCGCCCGCAAGCCGAGCCAGGCGCTGCTCCTCGGCCTGTGCCTCGTCGCGCCGAAGCAGCCACAGCATGTGCTGCTTGCGCTCGCGTTCGGCTTCGAGATCGCGGTATTGCTGGGCGACTTCCGCCTGCCGCTCGAGCTTCCCGATCTGCGCGTCGAGCTCGCGCACGATGTCCTCGACGCGGGTCAGGTTCTCGCGCGTTTCGGCGAGCCTGTTCTCGGTCTCGCGCCGCCGCTCCTTGTATTTCGAGACACCGGCTGCCTCCTCCAGGAACACGCGCAGGTCTTCGGGGCGCGCCTCGATGATCCGCGAGATCATGCCCTGGCCGATGATGGCGTACGCACGGGGCCCGAGCCCGGTGCCCAGGAACATGTCGTGAACGTCGCGGCGGCGCACCGGCTGGTTGTTGATGAAGTACGTCGATTGCCCGTCGCGCGTGAGGACGCGCTTGACCGAGAGCTCGGCGTACTGCGCCCAGCTGCCCGCGATGCGCCCGAGCGAGTTGTCGAAGACCAGCTCGACCGACGCTCGCGCGGAAGGCTTGCGCTCGGAGGAGCCGCTGAAGATGACGTCCTGCATCGACTCGCCGCGCAGCTCGGACGCCTTGGATTCGCCGAGCACCCAGCGCACCGCGTCGATGATGTTCGACTTGCCGCACCCGTTGGGACCAACGACGCCGACCAGCTGGCCGGGGACGTCGAAGGCGGTCGGGTCGACGAAGGACTTGAAGCCGGCAAGTTTGATCTGTTTCAGTCGCACCGAAGGTTCCTGCCGAAATCGCCGGCGTCGGCGCGGACCGCGCCCGGCCGCCCAGCAAAACGCAAAAGCCGCGCAGGGCGGCCTTTGACGCTCCGTATAATAACAGCCGCCCCGCTCCACCCCTGCGACGACATCCGCGTCGACGCGGGGGCGTGCACGCGGGCGTTCGCCACCATGCCTTCCAAGCCCTCCAAGAAGCTCGAAACCTTCCCCAATCCGGCGCCTGGCCGCGACTACCTCGTGCACATCGAGGTACCCGAGTTCACGTGCCTGTGCCCGCTTACCGGCCAGCCCGACTTCGCGAACCTGGTGATCGACTACGTGCCCGACCGGCGCAACGTCGAACTCAAGGCGCTGAAGCTCTACATCTGGAGCTTTCGCGACGAAGGCGCCTTCCACGAGGCGGTGACGAATCGTATTCTGGACGAGCTTGTCGCCGCCACTGCGCCGCGCTTCATGCGGCTGACGGCCCGCTGGTTCGTGCGCGGCGGCATCTTCACGACCGTCGTCGCCGAGCACCGCAAGCGGGGCTGGAAACCTGCCCCACGCATCGAGCTGGCCGCGTTCCCGGCTGCCTCCAGCGTTCGCGAATGATGGCTAAATTACATTATAATACATAACGTTAAGAGATTTTATTGAACCCTTTTCTTAACAAACTGCAGCCCTACCCGTTCGAGCGTTTGCGTGGGTTGCTGGCCGGTGTCGCCGGGTCGACCGCCTATCCCGCGCTCAGCCTTTCGATCGGCGAGCCCAAGCACCCGACCCCCGCGCTGATCCGGGATGCGCTGGCGGGGAATCTGGACGGTCTGTCCACGTATCCGGCGACGGCCGGCACGCCCGCGCTGCGGGAGGCGATCGCTGCGTGGCTGCAGCGCCGCTACGGGCTGCGCCCGATCGATCCCGTCACCGAGGTTCTGCCGGTGAACGGCTCGCGCGAGGCACTGTTCGCGTTCGCGCAGGCGGTGATTGACCCCGCGGGAACGCCACGCGTCGTGTGCCCCAATCCGTTCTATCAGATCTACGAGGGCGCGGCGTTGCTCGCCGGCGCCGCGCCGTATTTCGTCGAACAGTGGCCGCAGACCCAGTTCCGCTGCGACTGGACGTCGGTTCCCGACGCGGTCTGGGCCGACACGCGGCTGTTGTACGCGTGCTCGCCGGGCAATCCCACCGGCGCGGTGCTGTCGCTCGACGACTGGCGGCTGCTGTTCGAACTGTCGGATCGCCACGGCTTCACCATCGCCGCCGACGAGTGCTATTCGGAGATCCATTTCGACGAGTCCGCACCGCCGATGGGCGCGCTGCAGGCCGCGCAGGCGCTCGGACGTGACGACTGGCGGCGGCTGGTGGTGTTCTCCAGCCTGTCCAAGCGCTCGAACGCGCCCGGCTTGCGCTCCGGCTTCGTCGCCGGCGATGCGACCATCCTGAAGCGCTTCCTGCTCTACCGCACCTATCACGGAAGTGCGATGAGCCTGCCGGTCCAGGCCGCGTCGATCGCCGCCTGGGGCGACGAAGCGCACGTGGTCGCCAATCGCGACATGTACCGGCGCAAGTTCGACGCGGTGACCCCGGTGCTGGCCGGCGTCCTCGAGACCAGCAGGCCGGACGCAGGCTTCTACCTCTGGGCGCGGGTCCCCGGCGGGGACGACGAGACGTTCTGTCGCGATCTGTTTGCCCAATATAATGTCCTCGTCCTGCCGGGCAGTTTCCTGGCACGCGAGCAGGACGGGCGCAACCCGGGCCGCGGCTTCGTGCGCATCGCGCTGGTCGACACGCTGGCCAGCTGCGTCGACGCCGCGCAGCGCATCGAACGCTTCCTTTCCTCCTGACAAGACGATCGCCCCATGATGCAGCTCCAGCAGACCATCGACCAGGCGTGGGAACGCCGCAACGAACTGTCCCCCGGGCGTGCCCCGGTCGAAGTCCGCGACGCGGTCTCGGCGGTGATCGCGCAGCTCAACGACGGGACCCTGCGCGTCGCCGAGAAGCGCGACGGCGCCTGGATCGTCCACCAGTGGGTCAAGAAGGCGGTCCTGCTGTCGTTCCGGCTCGAGGACAACGTCCCGATGCAGTCGGGCGTGCTGCAGTTCTACGACAAGGTTCCCACGAAATTCGACGGCTGGCGGGCCGAGGACTTCCGGGCCGGCGGCTTCAGGGTGGTGCCGCCAGCCGTCGCGCGGCGCGGTGCCTTCGTCGGAAAGAACGTCGTCCTGATGCCGTCGTACGTGAACATCGGCGCGTACGTGGACGAAGGCACGATGGTCGACACCTGGGCCACCGTCGGTTCGTGCGCGCAGATCGGCCGCAACGTCCACCTGTCGGGCGGAGTCGGGATCGGCGGCGTGCTCGAGCCGCTGCAGGCCAATCCGACGATCATCGAGGACAACTGCTTCATCGGCGCGCGCTCCGAGGTCGTCGAAGGCGTCATCGTCGAGGAGAACTCGGTGCTGTCGATGGGCGTGTACATCGGCCAGAGCACCAAGATCTACGACCGCGAGACGGGAGAGGTGCTGTACGGGCGCGTGCCGTCGGGGTCGGTCGTGGTACCGGGCTCGCTGCCATCGGCCGACGGAAAGGTGAGCCTGTATTGCGCGGTCATCGTCAAGCGCGTCGACGCACAGACGCGCGCGAAGACCGGCATCAACGAACTGCTGCGCGGCGATTGAGGGCGTGACGATCCGCCCACGACCGCTCCCAGGGGACGGCCCGCGGCGCGTGGACATCGGGAGACCCGGATGATGATGGATCGCTTGCTGCAGCTGATGTCGGAGAAGAAGGCGTCCGACCTGTTCCTTGCGCCCGGCGCGCCGGTGCAGATCAAGATCAACGGCGCGATGGTTCCGGTCAACCAGCAGCGTCTTGCGCCCGAGAACGTCGTGTCGCTGATCCGCGAGATCGTCGAGGATCGCCACTGGGAGCAGTTCGAGAAGCAGAACGAACTGAACCTCGGCTACGGCGTTCGCAGCGTCGGCAGTTTCCGGGTCAACGTCTTTCGCCAACGCGGCTCGGCGGCGTGCGTGATCCGCTTCATTCCCCACGACATCCCGAAACTGGACACGCTTCACCTGCCGACGATCCTCGGCGATCTCGTCATGGAGAAGCGCGGGCTGCTGCTGGTCGTCGGTGCGACCGGCTCGGGCAAGTCGACGACGCTCGCGTCGATGATCGACCACCGCAACGAGCAGAAGACGGGACACATCCTCACCCTCGAAGACCCGATCGAGTTCACGTTCCAGAACAAGCGCTCGATCGTCAACCAGCGGCAGATCGGCACCGACACGAATTCGCTGGAGGTCGCGCTGAAGAACGCGATGCGCCAGGCCCCCGACTGCATCCTGATCGGCGAGATCCGCGACACCGCGACGATGTCGAACGCGATCGCCTACGCGCAGTCGGGGCACCTGGTGCTGGCGACGCTGCACGCGAACAACGCCAACCATGCGCTGAACCGCATCGTCAGCTTCTACCCGCCCGACAATCGACCGGTGCTGCTCGCCGACCTCGCAGCGACGCTGAAGGCGGTGGTTTCGCAGCGCCTGGTGCGCGCCTTCGACGGCAGCCGCCTGCCGGCCGTCGAGGTGCTGCTCAACACCCGCCACATCGCCGAGTTGATCGAACAGGGCCGGCTCACCGAGATCAAGGACGCGATGAACCAGAGCCTCGCGGCGGGCTCGCGCACCTTCGACCACGCGCTCGCCGAACTCGTGCGGGCGCGACGGATCGCCAAGGAGGACGCCATGGCGCACGCGGACTCGCCGACGAACCTGCTGTGGATGCTCGAGAACGAGGCCGACGACGCGTCGCCGCCACCGGCACCGGCGCCCGCACCGGCCGGCCAGCTGGTCTCGCCGGCGATGGCGTCGGCCGCGCTCGGACAACCGCAGGCCCGCAAACCCGCGACCGGCGGCGACGGCGAGGGCCCGTCGTTCTCCGAGTTCCTGCTGAACATCTGAGATGGGAGACGTCGTCGTCTTCGGCATCGAAACCTGCGACCAGGTCCGCAAGGCGCGCGCGTGGCTGCGCGGCCACGAGATCGCGTTCCGGTTCCACGATTTCCGCAAGGACGGCCTCGACCGGCAGCGCCTGTCGACGTGGCTCGGGCGGGTGCCCTGGGACTCGCTGTTGAACCGTCGCGGCCAGGCGTGGCGAAAGCTCGACCCCGAGCGCCGCGCGGCCATCACCGACCAGACCAGCGCGGCGGAGCTGATGCTGGCCGATCCCACGCTGGTCAAACGCCCGGTGCTGCAGGCGGGCGACCGGATCATCGTCGGGTTCTCCGAGACGCTTTACGCGGGCGTGTTCGGTACCGCCGCGGCGGCGCGGCCGGCGCGTCGATGAGCCGCGTGAGGGCGCTGGCCGAGTCGCTGATCAGGCTGCGCTCGGTGACACCGGACGATCATGGCTGCCAGCAGCTGCTGGCCGAGCGGCTGCGACCGCTCGGTTTCGGCTGCGAAACGATCGCGGGCAACGGCGTCACGAACCTTTGGGCGGTGCGGCCCGGCGACGCGCCGGGGCCGACGCTGGCCTTCGCCGGCCACACCGACGTCGTCCCGACGGGGCCGCTCGATCAGTGGCGCAGCGACCCCTTCGTTCCCGCGGTTCGCGACGGACGGCTGTACGGGCGCGGCGCGGCGGACATGAAGAGTTCGATCGCCGCCTTCGTCGTCGCGGTCGAGGAACTGCTCGAAACGGGCACGCCGTACTCGGGCCGCATCGCGCTGCTGCTGACGTCGGACGAGGAAGGGCCGGCCACCGACGGCACCGTCAAGGTGGTCGAAGCGCTCGCCGCGCGCGGCGAGCGACTCGACTATTGCGTGGTCGGCGAACCGACGTCGGTCGAACGCCTCGGCGACATGGTGAAGAACGGCCGACGCGGCTCGCTGTCGGGGCGGCTGGTCGTGACCGGCGTGCAGGGCCACATCGCCTACCCGCACCTGGCCCGCAATCCCATCCACCAGCTCGCGCCGGCCCTTGCCGAACTGGTCGCAACCGAGTGGGATCGCGGCAACGAGTACTTCCCGCCGACGTCGTGGCAGGTGTCGAACGTCCAGGCCGGGGCGGGCGCGACCAACGTGATCCCGGGCCGCATCACGCTCGACTTCAACTTCCGGTTCTCCACCGCAAGCACCGTCGAGAGCCTTCGCCGGCGGCTGACCGCCGTGCTCGAGCGGCACGGCCTGGACTTCACGCTCGACTGGTCGTTGTCGGGCATGCCCTTCCTGACCGCGCGCGGCGCGCTGTCGGACGCGCTCGCCGCGGCGATCCGGGCCGAGACCGGCATCGAGCCCGCGCTCTCGACGACCGGCGGAACCTCCGACGGCCGCTTCATCGCGCGAATCTGCCCGCAGGTGATCGAGTTCGGCCCGACGAATGCGACCATCCACAAGATCGACGAGAACGTCGAGCTCGCGTCGCTCGAACCGCTGAAGAACATCTACCGGCGCACGATCGAGGCGCTGCTGCGCACATGAGCACGCGCTTCGAGCGGTGCCTGGCCGACGGCGCTTCGGCGGCGAGGGAGTTGCGCACGCTTCGCGACCTGCTGCGCTACGCGGTTTCGCGCTTCGAGGCCGCGGGCCTCGCGTACGGGCACGGCAGCGACAACGCATGGGACGAGGCCGTCGCGTTGCTGTTGTGGGCACTGCACCTGCCGCCGGACGCGCTCGAGCCCTGGCTGGACGCTCGCCTGACGCGCCGCGAGCGGCGCGCGGCCGTCGAACTGATCGAGCGCCGGATCGCGGCGCGCGTTCCGGCCGCCTACCTCACCGGCGTCGCCTGGCTGCGCGGACTGGGCTTCGCCAGCGACGCGCGCGCGCTGGTGCCGCGCTCGCCGATCGCCGAGGCGCTCGACGAGGCGCTGCCCGAGTGGCTTGCCCACCACCCGCGCCCGCCCGCCTGGCCGGCGTCGATCCTCGACCTCTGCACCGGCGGCGGCAGCCTCGCCATCGTGGCGGCGGACCGCTTTCCCGGCGCGCAGGTGGCCGGCGCCGACCTCTCGGCCGATGCGCTGGCGCTGGCGGACGAGAACCGCGCACGACACGGGCTGCAGGACCGGATCGAGCTGGTCCGGGGCGACCTGTTCGCGCCGGTGCGTGGGCGCCGCTTCGACCTGGTGCTGTGCAATCCGCCGTACGTCAACGAAGCGTCGATGCAGGCATTGCCGCCCGAGTTCCTCGCCGAGCCGCGGTCCGCGCTGGCCGGCGGCGCCGACGGCATGGACCTGGTGCGCAGGCTGCTGCAGGAGGCGCCCGCGCACCTGACCCGCGACGGGCTGCTGCTGCTCGAGATCGGCCACGAGGCGCGGCACTTCGAGGCGGCGTTTCCGGCGCTCGAGTTCCACTACCTGCCGGTCGCCGCAGGCGATCGGATGCTGGTGCTGATCGAGGCCCGGCAGCTTGCTGCAGCAGGCGCGCGCGGTCGCCGCGCGCGCCCCGGCAACTCGCGGACCGCCGCGCGTCGCCCGCAGGCCCGCCGCCCGTGATCCGGCTCCAGGGACTGACGCTGTCGCGCGGCGGCAGGGTCCTGCTGGATCGCGTCGACGCCGCGATCGCACCTGGCGAGCGCATCGCGCTGATCGGGCAGAACGGCACCGGCAAGACGACGCTGTTGTCGGCTCTCGCCGGCGAACTGCCGCCGGACGGCGGCGACATCGTCCAGCCGTGGCGCGACGTCATCCGGCTCGAACAGGCGCTGCCGTCGAGCGCGCTGCCGGCCTGGCGCTTCATCGTCGCCAGCGACGCGCGCCTCGAAGCGGCGCGGCGCGAGATCGAGCAGGCCGAGCGCGACGGCGACGGCACTGCGCTCGCGCACGCGCACGACCACTGGCACGAGGCCGGCGGACTCTCGGCCGAGGCGCGCTGCCGCGCGCTGCTCGCCGGCCTCGGCTTCGACGCCGGGCAGGCCAGCCAGCCGGTCGACGCGCTGTCGGGCGGATGGCGCATGAGGCTGAACCTTGCGCGGGCGCTGTTCGCCCCCGGTGACCTGTTGCTGCTCGACGAACCGACCAACCACCTCGACCTCGATGCCATCCTGTGGCTGGAGCGCTGGCTGCTGCGCTACCCCGGCACCGCGATCATCGTCTCGCACGACCGCGATTTCCTGGATCGCGTGGCGACTGCGACGCTTCACCTGGACGGTGGCAAACTGGTCCGCTACGCGGGCGGCTACACGGAGTTCGAGCGACTGCGCGCGCAGCGCCAGCTGCAGGTCGCGCGCGAGCGCGCGGCCTACGACACGCGCGTTGCGCACCTCAACGCGTTCATCGCCCGCTTCCGCGCCAAGGCCAGCAAGGCGCGGCAGGCACAGAGCCGGATCAAGGCGCTCGAGCGGATGGCGACGGTGGCGCCGATCCGCGCGCTGCGCGGGATCGACTTCGAGTTGCACGAGGTTGGCGACTGCCCCGATCCGCTCCTGCAGGCCGAAGACCTGAGCGCCGGGTATCCGGGCCACGATCCGGTGTTGCGCGGCGTCTCGCTGTCGGTGCGCCGCGGCGCGCGCATCGGCATCCTGGGGCGAAACGGCGCCGGCAAGAGCACGCTGGTCCGCACGCTGGTCGGCGAACTGGCGCCGCAATCCGGCAAGGTGCAGGTCTCCCGCGCGGTGCGGATCGGCTATTTCGCGCAGCAGGGCATCGACCGGCTGCGCGCCGACGAGTCGGCGCTCGCCCATCTGCAGCGCCTGGCGCCGAGCGAGCGCGAGCAGGCGCTGCGCGACTACCTCGGTCGCTTCGGCTTTTCGGGCGACGCCGCGGTTCGCCCGGCAGGGCCGATGTCGGGCGGGGAGAAGGCGCGACTGTCGCTCGCGCTGATGTTGCATGATCGACCGCAGCTGCTCGTGCTCGACGAGCCGACCAACCATCTCGACGCACAGGCGCGCGACGCGCTGGCCGACGCGCTCGCCGATTTCGACGGCGCGGTGTTGCTGGTCTCGCACGATCGCTACCTGCTGCGCGCCACGGTCGACACGCTGATGCTGGCGAGCGACGGCGGACTGCGCGAGTTCGACGGCGACCTCGACGACTACGCCGACTGGCTGATGCAGCGTGCATCGGTCCAAGGTGCCGCCACGCGGCCCTCCCCCGCCGCCACCAGCGCCGGGTCCGACGCCGCCGCCAGCCGCCGCGACGACCGCCGCGTCGCGGCGCAGCGTCGCGCCCGCCTGGCCGAGCGGCTGCGCCCGATCGAGCGCGAGATCGGCGCGATCGAGCAGCGGCTGGAGGCGGTGGAACGGCAGCTGGCCGCCACCGAGGCACGCCTCGCCGACCCCGGCCTCTACCGCGATCCCGCCGCGGCAGGCGCGCTGGGCCGCGAACGGGCTTCGCTCGGCCGCGAGAAGGCAGAGCTCGAAGAGCGCTGGCTCGAACGCAGCACCGCGCGCGACGCCGAGCGCGACGCGTTCGAGCGCGACGCCGACTGAGCCCGCCCCCCGATCGCGGGCTACTTCGCCCGCAGCTTCGCCATCAGTTCTGTATTGGCCTTGCGATCGGCACTGACCTTCTGCATCGCCGGCCGCTCTCCGAGCCGCTTGACGTAGTCGCGCACCGGCAGGCCGGCCAGCAGGTCCTCGCCCCAGATCGCCCGGCTGGCCATCGAGATCACCGGCAGGTGGACCCCTGCCGCGCAGTCGGCCATCGAGAAGCGCTCGCCGGCGACGAAGGGCGCGAACCTGGCCAGTCGGGCGAAGCCGGCAATGCCGCGCTCGAGGTCCCTGCGGGTCGCGTCGATCGTGCCTTGCGACACGGTGCCGCCGAAGAACGCCTGCAGGTAGACGCGGCGCGCGACCAGTTCGAGGTGGATCTCCACGAACGCGGTCAGCTCGCGGACCTTGGCGCGCTCGAACGGCGCCGGCGGCAGCAGCGGCACCTGCGGGTACGCGTCCTCGAGGTATTCGAGGATCACCTGCGACTCGCAAAGCGTGCCCTGCGGCGTGCGCAGGAACGGCACCTTGCCGAGCGGGCTGGCCTCGAGCGTGGGCTCGTCCTTGGTCGCCCAGTTGAGTTCTTCGGTGAACTCGACGCCCTTCTCGAGCAGCGCGAATTTCACCTTGTTGTAGTAGTTGCTGACGGCGAAGCCGGCCAGTACCAGCATGGTGCCAATCCCTCGCGAGCGGTTCGGTGCCGCCAGTGTAGCGCGCCGCTCCAGTAGAATCGGCGCGATGAGCACACCCCCCTTCCAGCGGATCGGCGTCGTCGGCAGCGGCGCGATGGGCCGGGGCATCGCGCAGCTGTTCGTCCAGAGCGGCATCCCGGTGCGCCTGCACGACAACAACGCTTCGGCGCTCGCCGCGGCCTTCGCCGGCGTCGAAGACGTCTTCGCGAAGCTGGTCGAGAAGGGCCGAATGAGCGCCGACGCGGCCGCCGCGGCGCGCGCGCGACTCGTTCCGGCCGACGCGCTGGCGGAACTGGCCGACTGCGACCTCGTGGTCGAGGCGATCGTCGAGCGGCTCGACGTCAAGCGCGAGCTGTTCGTGCAGCTGGAGTCGATCGTGTCCGATGCCGCGGTGCTCGCCAGCAATACGTCGTCGCTTTCGGTCACCGCGATCGCGGCGGCGTGCCGCCGGCCCGGACGTGTCGCCGGCTATCACTTCTTCAACCCGGTGCCTTTGATGAAGGTCGTCGAGGTCGTCGAGGGCATCCGCACCGAGGCGAGCGTCGTCGAACGGCTGTCCGCGCTCACGCGGCTGACCGGGCACCTGCCCGTGGTCGCCCGCGACACCCCCGGCTTCATCGTCAACCATGCCGGGCGCGGCTTCGGCACCGAGGCGCTGAAGGCGCTCGGCGAGGGTGTCGCCGACGTCCCGGCGATCGACCGCATCCTGCGCGAGCAGGTCGCTTTCGACGGACAAGGGTTCAGGCTGGGCCCGTTCGAACTGATGGACCTGACCGGACTCGACGTCTCGCAGCCGGTCATGGAATCGATCTACCGCCAGTTCTACGACGAGCCGCGCTTCCGGCCGTCGGTGATCGCGGCGCAGCGCCTCGCTGCGGGGTTGACGGGGCGGAAGACCGGCGAGGGCTTCTACGTTCACAGCGACGGGCGCCAGCAGACGCCGCCCGACTGGCCGGTGCCGACGGTCGCGGTACGGCCGCCCGTCTGGATCGCGCCGGGGCCGCGCACCGCGGCGCTGCGCGACGCGGTGGCCGCGCTCCAGGGCGTCGTGCAGGACACCGCACGGCCGACCGAGCACGCGCTCGTGCTGGTGGCGCCACTCGGCCTCGACGCGACGGCGGCCGCCGAAGGGCTGCCGGCCGCGCGCACCGTCGCGGTGGACACGCTGTTCCCGGTCGCGCCGGGACAGTGCAGGCGGCGCGTGCTGATGTCCACGCCGGCGACGCGCGCCGACTACCGCGACGCTGCGCACGCGCTGTTCGCCACCGACGGCGCGTCGGTGTCGATGCTGCGCGACAGCCCGGGCTTCGTCGCGCAACGCGTCCTGGCGATGATCGTGTCGATCGGCACCGAGATCGCGCAGCAGCGCATCGCCTCGCCTGCCGACATCGACACCGCGGTGCGCATCGGCCTCGGCTATCCGCTCGGCCCGCTCGCGATGGGCGACGCGCTCGGGCCGGCCACGGTGCTCGAGATCCTCGAGAACATGCACCGGCTCACCGGCGATCCGCGCTACCGTCCGGGCGCCTGGCTGCGCCGCCGCGCGAAGCTCGGCCTGTCGCTGCTCCACGAGGACTGAGCATGGCGGCACGGCTCGTGTCCGAGCGCCACGGCGCGGTGCTGCTGCTGCGCATCTCCGACCCGGAAGCGCGCAACGCGCTGCATCCCGACGTCTACCGCGCCGGCGCTGCGGCGCTGCGCGCCGCGAGCGACGACCACGGCGTGCGCGCGATCGTGCTGGCTGGCGACGGCGAGCACTTCTGCGCGGGCGGCAACCTGAGTCGGCTGCGCGAGAACCGCACGAAGGATCCGTCGGAACAGGCGGCGTCGATCGACCTGCTGCGCGACTGGATCCTCGCGATCCGCGACTGCCCGAAGCCGGTCGTCGCAGCCGTCGAGGGGGCCGCCGCCGGCGCCGGATTCTCGCTGGTGCTCGCCTGCGACCTGGTCTACGCCGCCGAGGACGCGCGCTTCGTGATGGCCTACGTCCGGGTCGGGTTGACCTGCGACGGCGGCGCCAGCCACTTCCTGGCGGCGCGACTGCCCTACCCGGCCGCGTACGAACTGCTCGCCGGCGGGCAGCCGGTGGGTGCCGGGCGGCTGCACGCGCTGGGGCTCGTCAACGCGGTCACGGCGCCCGGCGAAGCCGTCGGCGCGGCGCTCGCGCGCGCCGCCGAGCTCGCCGACGGCCCTGCTTTCGCACTCGGACGGCTCAAGTCGCTTCTTGCGGCACACGAACGCGACGCACTCGCACACCAGCTGGTGCGCGAACGCGAGAATTTCGTCGCAGCGCTGTTCCACGACGACGCCGGCGAGGGCATCGATGCGTTCCTCGCCAGGCGTCCGCCGCGATTCAACCGCGAGCCGGGTGGACGATGACCGCACCACGAAGCCGACGGAGGCGACTTGGCTGAATCGACGCACGACGGCGAGGCAAAGACGGCGGAGCACGACGCCGCCTACAGCGGGACGATCGCCGTGCCCGAACGCCACCGCGTCGACCCCGACGCGCTGGCGGCGTGGCTTCGCGACCACATTCCGGACTTCTCCGGGCCGTTGACGATCGCGTTGTTCAGGGGCGGCCAGTCGAACCCGACCTACCGCCTGGCGACGCCGCGCGCGGCCTACGTGATGCGCGCCAAGCCCGGCCCGGTCGCGAAGCTGCTTCCCTCCGCACACGCGATCGAGCGCGAGTACCGCGTGCTCGCCGCGCTCGGTCGCACCGACATCCCGGTGGCGCGCGTCCACGCGCTGTGCGAGGACGAGTCGGTGATCGGCCGCGCCTTCTACGTGATGGAATACGTCGAGGGGCGGGTGCTGTGGGAGCAGTCGCTGCCGGGGCTCTCGGGCAGCGAGCGCTCGGCGATCTACGACGAGATGAACCGCGTGATCGCCGCACTTCACTCGGTCGACTACGAGGCGATCGGGCTCGGCGACTACGGCAAACCGGGGAACTACTTCTCCCGCCAGATCGGTCGCTGGAGCAGGCAGTACCAGGCCTCCGAGACCGAGCCGATCGACGCGATGAACCGCCTGATCGAGTGGCTTCCGCAGCACGTCCCGGGCGGCGACGAGACGACGATCGTGCACGGCGACTACCGGCTGGACAACCTGATCTTCGATCCCCGCGAACCGCGCATCCGCGCGATCCTCGACTGGGAGCTGTCGACGCTCGGCCATCCGCTCGCGGATTTCTCGTACCACTGCATGGCCTGGCACATCTCGCCGGGCCAGTTCCGCGGCATCGCGGGGCTCGACCACGCGGCGCTCGGCATTCCGGGCGAGCGCGACTACGTCGAGTCGTACTGCCGGCGCACCGGGCGCGACCCGATGCAGACGCTGGCCCACTGGGACTTCTACCTCGCGTACAACATGTTCCGCCTGGCTGCGATCCTCCAGGGGATCATGAAGCGCGCCGTCGACGGCACCGCGTCGAGCGCGCAAGCACTCGAAGCGGGCCGGCGCGCGCGACCGCTCGCCGAGATGGGATGGCAGATCGCGCAACGCGTGCGCTGAGAATTCGACAGGAGACTGCAATGGACTTCGAGTATTCGGCACGCTGCATCGAATTGCGTCAGCGCCTGCTGCGGTTCATGGACGAGCACGTCTATCCCAACGAGCGCCGCTTCTACGAGGAAGTGTCGGCCAACCGCCGCTCCGGCAATGCGTGGATCCCGACGAAGATCGTCGAGGAACTCAAGCCGAAGGCGCGCGCAGCCGGCCTGTGGAACCTGTTCCTTCCGAAGTCGACGCGCGTGCCGGAAGGCCTGTCGAACCTCGACTACGCGCCGCTGTGCGAGATCATGGGCCGGGTCACCTGGGCGCCAGAGGTCTTCAACTGCAACGCGCCCGACACCGGCAACATGGAGACGCTGGAACGCTACGCCAGCGAGTCGATCAAGCGCGCCTGGCTCGATCCGCTGCTCGCGGGCGAGATCCGCTCTGCGTTCGCAATGACCGAGCCGGCGGTCGCCTCGTCCGACGCCACCAACATCCAGGCGCGCATCGAACGACAGGGCGATCACTACGTGGTCAACGGACGCAAGTGGTGGACGTCGGGCGCCGGAGACCCGCGGTGCAAGGTCTACATCTTCATGGGCAAGACGAACCCGGACGCCGGACGCCACGAGCAGCAGTCGATGATCGTGGTGCCGGCCGACACGCCCGGCATCACGGTCGTGCGCCCGCTCAACGTGTTCGGCTACGACGACGCGCCGCACGGCCACTGCGAAGTCGACTTCGAGAACGTTCGCGTGCCGGTCGACAACGTGCTGCTCGGCGAAGGACGCGGCTTCGAGATCGCGCAGGGCCGCCTCGGACCGGGCCGCATCCACCACTGCATGCGATCGATCGGCGTGGCCGAGCGAGCGCTCGAGTACATGTGCAAGCGCCTGTCGTCGCGCACTGCGTTCGGCAAGCCGATCTCGGCGCACAACGTCTGGCACGAGCGCATCGCCGACGCACGCTGCCTGATCGACCAGGCGCGGCTGCTGACGCTGAAGGCGGCGTACATGATGGACACGGTCGGCAACAAGGTGGCCAGGGCGGAGATCGCGATGATCAAGGTGGTGGCGCCGAACATCGCCTGCCAGATCCTCGACTGGGCGATCCAGGCGCACGGCGGCGCAGGCGTGTCCGACGACTTCCCGCTGGCGTCGCTCTACGCGCACCAGCGGACGCTGCGTCTCGCCGATGGACCCGACGAGGTGCACCGCAACGCGATCGCCAAGCTCGAGCTCGCGAAGCACCTGCCGGTGCCAGGCGGCGCCGGCAAGGTGCAGATGCCGGTCACCCGCGGCGCCTGAGGGCAGCGCCCGTGATCGACGTCTACACCTGGCCCACGCCCAATGGCCACAAGGTGCACATCATGCTGGAGGAGTGCGGCCTGCCCTACGCCGTCCACCCGATCGACATCCGCGCCGGCGACCAGTTCGCCCCGGCGTTCCTGCGCATCAGCCCGAACAACAAGATCCCGGCGATCGTCGATTCCGAAGGCCCCGACGGCAAGCCGATCGCGTTGTTCGAATCGGGCGCGATCCTCGTCTACCTGGCCGCCCGGACGGGCAGGTTCATGCCTCGCAGCACGCGGGCGAAGTACGACGTGCTGCAGTGGCTGATGTTCCAGATGGGCGGGGTCGGTCCGATGCTGGGCCAGGCGCACCACTTCCGCCTGTACGCGCCCGAGAAGATCGCTTACGCGATCGATCGCTACACCAACGAGTCCAGGCGCCTGTACGGCGTCCTGGACCGGCGACTGCACGCGACCGGCGCGTTCCTGGGCGGGCGACAGTATTCGATCGCCGACATCGCGACCTGGCCGTGGGTACGCTCGCACGCCAACCAGGGCGTCGACCTCGCCGACTACCCGCAGGTGGCGCGCTGGTTCGAGACGATCGGCAAGCGACCGGCAGTCCGGCGTGCGATCACCATCCTCGCCGATCGCCGCAAACCGATCGACGACAGGGCTCGCGAGACGCTGTTCGGCGCAACGCAGTACGCGCGGCGCTGAGCGCCGCTACTGCAGCGGCTCCTTCGACAGCGCCGGCAGCGGGAACGAGAACACCTCGATCCCCTCGTCCTCGAGCTCGGCCTGCTGCTCGGCAGTGGCGACGCCGCGGATGCCGCGTTGCGGCGCCTCTTCGTAGTGGATGCGGCGCGCCTCCTCCACGAAGCGCTCGCCGACGTCCTCGGTCGTCTCGGCGAGATGGCGCGCCATCTTCATCCACAGTGCCTGCAACTGCGCGGGTGTCGGCATCGCCGCCGCCATCCGGCCGCGTTCGGGCGGCGACGTCGCGGCCTTCGGATCGTGGCCCGACGACAGGTTCAGGCGCGGCGCGCTCGGCAGCTTGCGGATCGACCGGCTCGTGCACATCGGGCATTCGACGAAGCCGCGCCCGAGCTGCTCGTCGAAGTCGTCGGTCGACCCGAACCAGCCCTCGAAGCGGTGGTCGTGCTCGCACGCCAGATTGAATACTTTCATCGATCGTTTCCCTCGCCTCATTGTACGTGCATTCGCACTGATAGAATCGCAACAGCCCACCGGCATGGACGAGCCCACCGGCATCGGCTGCCGGCGCGCGTCGCCGTCAATGCTTCGCCCATGAGAGCCCCCGTTGTGATTCCGGTCGACGACGCGATTGCGCAATTCGACCGCTTCGACACGATCGTCGACGCCCGCAGCCCGGCCGAGTTCGCCGAGGACCACCTGCCCGGCGCGATCAGCGCGCCGGTGCTCGACGACGCCGAGCGCGCACTCGTGGGAACGATCCACAAGACGCAGTCTGCGTTCGAGGCACGGCGCGCCGGCGCCGCGATCGTCTCGCGCAACGTCGGCGCGCTCATCGAGCGCCTGTTCGCGCACCGGCCGCACGACTGGCGCCCGCTGGTCTATTGCTGGCGCGGCGGCAACCGCTCGGGCGCGCTCGCGACCGTATTCGCGCGCATCGGCTGGCGCACCGCGGCGCTCGACGGCGGCTACCGGGCCTTCCGTCGCCGCGTCGTCACAGACCTCGAGCGATGGCCGGCGGGCATGCGATGGCAGGTGCTGGCCGGACGCACCGGCACCGGGAAGAGCCTGATCCTGCAGCAGCTTGCAGCATCCGGCGCGCAAGTGCTCGATCTCGAAGCGATCGCCAGCCACCGCGGATCGGTGCTGGGCCTGATGCCCGAGTCCTCGCAGCCCACGCAGAAGGCCTTCGAAACCGGGCTCTGGAACGCGATGCGCGACTTCGACCCGCGGCTTCCGGTGTTCGTCGAATCCGAGAGCCGGCGCGTGGGCCTCTGCCATGTTCCGGACGCGCTGATCGCCGCGATGCGCGCCGCGCCGTGCACGCTGGTCGATGCTTCGGTGGCGGTGCGCGCGCGGCTGCTGCTTCGCGAGTACCGCCATTTCACCAGCGACCGGGCGCTGCTGTTCGAGCGCCTGGAGCGCCTCGCGCCGCTTCACGGCGCTCGACAGGTCGAGGCGTGGAAGGCGCTGGCGATCGCCGGCGACTGGGACGCCTTCGTCGAGTCGATGCTTGCGCTGCACTACGACCCGGCCTACGACCGGTCGATGCAACGCAACTACCTGCGCATCGACGAGGCGCCCGTCGTGACGCTCGACGGCGCCGACACGCCCGCCGTGGCCGAGGCCGCGCGGCGCGTTCTCGCTCGCTGCGTCGACCCGGACGCAGCCAGTCCCGCGCTCAGCGATTGTCCGCGGTAGCCAGGCGCTCGGGGTAACGCTCGATCTTCGCGCGCGCCTTCACCGACTCGAGGTAGGCGCCAAGCGCCTGCTGCGCGTAGGCCTGCTGCAGCTGCTGGCGATACCCGTCGCGGCGCTCGGCCATGCGCTTCTCGTCGGGCAGGGTGACCTTGGTCACCTGGTAGACGGCATAACCCTGCGCACCCAGGTCCGCGCCGACGAAATTCGGCAGCGGCTCGGCCGGCGCCCGGAACACCGCCTCGACCGCCGCCGCCGGGAAGCCCTCGCTCGCAGCGCGCGAGACGGTGCGCGGCGCCGACAATCCGCTGGCCGCCTCGCCGGCGCGCAGTGCCGCCAGCCGCGACTGGCCGGCCTGCACTGCCAGCTTGCGCGCCTCCTCGTGAACCACCAGCTGGCGCACCTGCGCGCTGACCGAGTCCAGCGGCTTGCGCTGCGCCGGGCGATGCTCGACGATGCGCGCCGACACCAGGCGGTTGCCGCCGACGTCGACCGCTTCGGTGTTGCGCTTGTTCGCGATCGAGTCGGCGCTGAACAACGCCGCCAGCAACCGGGGACTGTTCAGCGGATGATCGCGCGGCAGCTGCGACGCGCCGGCGCGGCCGACCTCGTCGGCGGTCTGCACCTCGAGGCCGAAGCGCTGCGCAGCCGCGGCCAGCGAATCGGCCTGTTCGTAGACCAGGTTGCTGAAGGTCTCCGCGGACTCGGCGAAGCGCGCGCTCGCCTGTTGCGAGCGGATCTCGGCCTCGATCCCGGCGCGCACTTCGTCGAATTCGCGCTGCGTGCCCGGCCGCACCTCGGTCAACCGGATGACGTGGAAGCCGAACTCCGATTCGACCACGCCGCTGGTCTCGCCCTGCTTCAGCGCGAAGGCCGCATCGGCGAACGGCTTGACCATCATGTCGCGCGAGAACAGCCCGAGGTCCCCACCCGCCGCCGCCGACCCCGGATCCTGTGAATCGGATTTCGCGACGGCCGCGAAATCCGCGCCGCCCCGGATCTTCTCGAGCAGGGCCTCGGCGCGCGCGCGCGCCGCCGTGCGCTCGGCGTCCGACGCGCCGGCGTCGAGCTTGACCAGGATATGGCTCGCGCGTCGCTGCTCGGCGGTCGCGTAGCGCGCCTTGTTCTGCTCGTAGTAGGCGCGCGCGTCCTCCCCGGACACCTTGATCTGGCTGGCCACCGCGTCGCCCGCGAGCACCAGGTACTCGACGCGCGCGTTCTCCGGCACTTCGAACGCCGCCGCGTTGCGCTCGTAGTACTCGGCGAGCTGGGCATCGGTCGGGCTCACCTTCGAAGCGTAGTCGTCGGTCCTGAACGCGATCTCGCGAATTTCGCGGGTCTGCTCGCCGAGCGCGATGACGCGGTCGACCAGCGACGCCGGCACGATCGCGGTCTGCGAGATGGCCTCCGGCAAGGTCTGCAACGCGAGATCGCTGCGCACCTCGCGCTCGAAGACCACCTCGTTCTTGCCCTGCGCGCGCAGCAGCTGGCGGTAGCGCTCGACGTCGAACTTGCCGTCGGGGCCGCTCAGGCCGGGAATCTCGCGAATCGTCCGGCGCAGCTGCTCGTCCGGCACCGAAATGCGACTGTCGATCGCCTGCGCGAGCAGCACGCGCTGCGCGATGAGCCCGTCGAGGATCTGGTTGCGCGCCTCGGCGTTGTCGAGCAGCGACGGGTCGAAGCGCTCGCCGAGCATCTGGCGCAACTGCTCGATCTGCCTGCGGTGCGCAGCCTCGTACTCCTGGCGGCCGATCTTGCTCGACCCGACCCTGGCCACTGCGCCGTCGTCCGAGAAGAACTGGTCGTAGCCCTGGATCCCGAAGAACGCAAATGCCGGGAAGATCAGCACGAGCAGCAGGAACTGCATCACGCGCTGGTGTTTTCTGACCGTGTCGAACATGCGTACCTGCCCGATTGAAAAAAAAGGGCGAACTCTCGTTCGCCCTTCGGGTGTTGGCGGAGTGGACGGGACTCGAACCCGCGACCCCCGGCGTGACAGGCCGGTATTCTAACCGACTGAACTACCACTCCATCGCTGCATTGACTGCTGCTGTTTCCTTTCGCTCGCCCGGCCTGCGGAACCCGACGCGGCTGGTGGGTGCTGAGAGGTTCGAACTCCCGACCTACGCCTTGTAAGGGCGCCGCTCTACCAACTGAGCTAAGCACCCTGTCGGATTGCCCTGCCCGGCCCGCATGACGCGCAGCGAAGACCGCGATTATATATGAAGCCGGAAATACCGATCAACCCGGCGCGCCGAAGCGCGACTCAGTTGATGGCGTCCTTCAGCGCCTTGCCCGGGCGGAACTTGGGCACCTTGGCAGCCCTGATCTTGATCGTTGCGCCGGTGCGCGGATTGCGTCCGCTGCGAGCCGCGCGCTTGCCCACGGCGAAGGTACCGAATCCGACCAGCGTCACCGTCCCGCCCTTGCGCAGCGTCGTGCGTACGGCTCCGACGAGCGCGTCGAGCGCGCGACCCGCAGCGGCCTTCGAGATGTCCGCCTGCTTCGCGATGTGGTCGATCAATTCGGTCTTGTTCACTGAAAACCCCCTCACTCCGGATTCGTGTGGAACGAGCGCTTGCGAAGTCGCGCGCTTCGAGATTGACTTGGCCTCTGTCGACCGTGGAGACGGCGAAGCGGAGCCGTATTAGATCGCCGGGCTCGGCCAGTGTCAAGCCGAGCCACGGCGGCGAAAACGGCTCCGTTCCCTCTGTACGCAGCGCCCCGTCGATCAGTGCGTCACGACGTCGCCGCCGGTTCCCGGAGCGGGCGCGGCGACCGCCGAACCGGCCGCGGCCGGCACGTCGTCGGGCAACGGTTGCGGCTGTCGCTCGAGTGCGATCTCGAGCACCCGGTCGATCCACTTGACCGGCACGATCTCGAGCCTGTTCTTGACGTTGTCGGGAATCTCGGCGAGGTCCTTGACGTTCTCCTCGGGGATCATCACGGTGCGGATGCCGCCGCGGTGCGCCGCGAGCAGCTTCTCCTTGAGGCCGCCGATCGCGAGCACCTCGCCGCGCAGCGTGATCTCGCCGGTCATCGCCACGTCGGCGCGCACCGGAATACCGCTGAGCACCGACACCAGCGCCGTGGTCATCGCGATGCCCGCGCTCGGTCCGTCCTTCGGCGTGGCGCCTTCCGGCACGTGGATGTGGATGTCGCTCTTCTCGTGGAAGTCGTCGCGGATACCGAACCGGCGGGCGCGCCGGCGCACGACCGTCATCGCCGCCTTGATCGACTCCTGCATCACGTCGCCGAGCTTGCCGGTGAAGGTGGTCTTGCCCTTGCCGGGGACCGCGGCCGCCTCGATCGTCAGCAGTTCGCCGCCCACCTCGGTCCACGCCAGCCCGGTGACCTGGCCGACCTGGTTCTCCTTCTCGGCAATGCCGAAGCTGTAGCGCCGCACCCCCAGGAACTTGTCGAGGTTCTTGTTGGTGACGCTGACCTTCTTCTCCTGCTTCTTCAGCAGCAGCATCTTGACGACCTTGCGGCAGATCTTGCTGATCTCGCGCTCGAGCGAGCGCACGCCGGCCTCGCGCGTGTAGTAGCGCACGATGTCGCGCAGCGCGCTCTCGGCGATCGAGACTTCGGTCGACTTGAGCCCGGTGTTCTTCATCTGCTTCGGCAGCAGGTAGCGCTGGGCGATGTTGACCTTCTCGTCTTCCGTGTAGCCCGACAGCCGGATCACCTCCATGCGGTCGAGCAGCGCCGGCGGGATGTTCAGCGTGTTGGCGGTGGCCACGAACATCACGTCGGACAGGTCGTACTCGACCTCGACGTAGTGGTCGACGAAGGTCGAGTTCTGCTCGGGATCGAGCACCTCGAGCAGCGCCGACGACGGATCGCCGCGGAAGTCCATGCCCATCTTGTCGACTTCGTCGAGCAGGTAGAGCGGATTGCGCACGCCGATCTTGGCCAGGTTCTGCAGGATCTTGCC
>DAORSF010000002.1:0-2713 GCA_035443405.1 Burkholderiaceae bacterium
GCCGCGGCCTTCAGGATCCGGCCGCGGGTGGCCTCGGCGTCGCGCCGGCGCTTCGCGGGCACCTCGATGGCGGGCGCCGTCGCGCCTGCCGCGCGGGTCCCCGACGCTTTCGCCACGCGCGTCGCGCTCACGCCACGATCGCCGGCACCTCGATCGCCGGCGGGGTATTGCGGCTGCGCTGGCAGCGCACGATGCCGTCGATCATCACCATGCCGACGCCCGGGATGTCGCCGAGCCGCACGCTCTCGAGCAGGTCGCGCCCCGCCGTGTGTTGCGCGCGGTCGAGGAACACGAAGTCGGCAGGCCGGCCCGTCTCGACCAGGCCCTGGCGAAGCCCGCGCATCCGCGCGGTGTTGCCGGTGGCGAAGCCGAAACAGATCTCCGCCGGGATGTCGGCCATGCTCGAGATCAGGGCGATCAGCCGCAGGATCCCCAGCGGCTGCACCCCGGAGCCGGCCGGCGCGTCGGTGCCGAGGATCACGCGGTGCGGGCACTTCAGCTCGATCGCGTGGCGCGCCGTCAGGATGGCGATCCGCTCGTTGCCGTTGTGAACGATCTCCATCGCGCGCGAGCTCTTCTCGCACAGCGTGCACACCGCCTTGTACGACAGCGACGTGTGGCCGCCGTTGATGTGCCCGATCACGTCGGCATCGGCCTGCAGCACCACCTGCTCGTCGATCAGCCCGGAGCCCGGGATCGACGGCCCGCCGGTGTGGATCGTGCTCTGGATGCCGTGGCTGCGCGCCCACGCGACCATCCGCGCCGCTTCGTCGCCGGCCTTGACCGACCCGAGACCGATCTCGCCGAGCAGCTTCACGCCGGCCGCCGCCAGCTCGGCGAAGTCCGACTCCACCATGCCCTTCTCGAGCACTGGCGCGCCGGCCAGCACCTTGACCCCGCCGCCGACGCCGGCGGCGCGCATCCCGTCGAACGCGCGCTGCGCGGTGATCGCCAGCGCCTTGACGCCGACCACGTCCTTCGGACGCCCGGGCAGGTGCACCTCGCCGGCCGAGACCATCGTCGTCACGCCGCCATGCATGCAGGACTCGATCCAGCCCAGCTGGTTCTGCCGTGGCGTCCAGTCGCCGAACACCGGGTGGACGTGCGAGTCGATCAGCCCGGGCGCCAGCGTGGTGCCCTTCGCGTCGATCACGCGCGCGGCGCGCTCGGTGTCGCAATCCTTCTCGCGCCCGACGGCCGCGATCAGCCCGTCGTCGACGACGACGGTGTCGGCGTCCAGGATCGGCCGGTCGATGTCGCCGGAGAGCATCAGTCCGACGTTGCGGACGACGACCTTTCCGGACTTCTCGGATACTGCGGCTATCGCCATGTCCTGCCTCCTCTGCGTTTGCGCTGCGCGTCTCGTGGCGGTGTTCAGTCGGCCGGAATCGGTGGGCCAGGCTCCGGCCGGACGGCCGGCTCATACGGCCAGATACTGCCGGCGCACGGTCTCGTCGGCGTCGAGCGCCTGCATCGCCCCGGCGAACTTCACCTGCCCCTTCTCGAGTACGTAGGCCCGGTCGCTCACCGCCGACGCGAACGCAACGTTCTGTTCGGACAGCAGCACCGACAGCCCCTGCTTCTTCAACTCGACGATCATGTCGGCCATCTGCTCGACGATGACCGGCGCGACGCCCTCCGACGGCTCGTCGAGCAGCACCAGCCGCGGATTGCCCATCAGCGTGCGTGCGACGCTGAGCATCTGCTGTTCGCCACCGCTCATTCTCCCGCCGGGGCGGTCGGGCATGCGCCCGAGATTCGGGAACAGCCCGAACAGCCGCTCGACGGTCCAGCTCGGCGCGCCCGGACGCGGCGGCCGGCGGCCGACGTCGAGGTTCTCGAGCACCGTGAGCTCGGTGAAGATGCGACGGTCCTCGGGCACGTAGCCGAGCCCGGCACGGTTGATGCGGAACGGCTCCAGCCCGTCGATGCGCTCGCCGGCAAACACGATCTCGCCGCTGCGGCTCGCGAGCAGGCCCATGATCGCCTTCATCGTCGTGCTCTTGCCCGCCCCGTTGCGGCCCATCAGCGCGACCACCTCGCCGTCGCCGACCTCGAGGTCGACGCCGAACAGCACCTGCGCGCGGCCGTACCACGCCTGCAGCGCGCGAACCGCGAGCAGCGGCGCGCTCATGCGGCCGCTCCGGCGCCTGGCGCTGCGCCGCGCGCCGGCCTGAGCAGCCGGCCACTGCCGAAGTACACCTCGCGGACCTTCGGGTCGTCGCGAATCGCGTCGGGCGGTCCCTGCGCGATCAGCTGTCCGCGCGCCAGCACCATGATCCGGTCGGCGTGCGCGAACACGACGTCCATGCTGTGCTCGGTGAACAGCACGCCGATGCCACGCTGCTTCACGAGATCGCGCGTGAGCTGCATCAGCGCGTTGCGCTCCTGCGGCGCCATGCCGGCGGTCGGCTCGTCCATCAGCAGCAGCCTGGGCCGGTTGGCCAGCGCGATCGCCAGTTCGACGGTCTTGATGTCCCCGTAGGCCAGCGTGCTGCACGGCTCGTCGGCCCGGCCGCGCAGGCCGACCGCGGCGAGCAGCTCGAGCGCCTCGTCGCGGTGCAGCGTCGCCGCGCGCGGCCAGAACCGGCGAAGCTGGCCGTGGTGCGACAGCAGTGCCATCTGGACGTTCTCGGCGACCGTCATCGACGCGTAGGTCGCCGCGACCTGGAAGGTGCGTCCGACGCCCAGCCGCCAGATGTCGCGCGGGCGC
>DAORSF010000002.1:2813-12362 GCA_035443405.1 Burkholderiaceae bacterium
CGCCGCGACCTGGAAGGTGCGTCCGACGCCCAGCCGCCAGATGTCGCGCGGGCGCCGCCCGGCGATCTCGCGGCCCGCCAGCGCGACGCTGCCGGCATCGGGCGCAAGCTGCCCGTTGATCATGTTGAAGCAGGTCGACTTTCCGGCGCCGTTCGGCCCGATCATGGCCAGCAGCTCGCCCGCGGCCAGCTCGAAGCTCACGCCGTCGACCGCCTGCACGCCGCCGAATGCCTTGCGCAGCCCGTCGACTTTCAGCAGCCCGCTCAACGGCGCCCCTGCCCCGCCGTGGCGGCCGCGCGCCAGCGGATCCGCTCCCAGACGGCCAGCACGCCGCCGACGATCCCCTGCGGAAACGCCAGCACGAGCACGAGGATCGCCAGGCCGAGCAGCGCACGCCAGTAGTCGGTCGCGCGGATCACCGAATCCTGCAGCCACGTGAACACGGCGCTGCCGACGATCGGCCCGGCCAGCGTCTGCACGCCGCCGAGCAGCACCATCACGAGGCCGTCGATCGAGCGCCCGACGTGGATCGTTTCCGGCGAAATGGATCCCTTGCCGAACGCGAACAGCGCCCCGGCCAGCCCGCAAAACAGCCCGGCCGCCGCGAAACCGGCCCAGTGCACGCCGATCACGCCGATGCCGGTGCTCTCGGCGCGCAGCGGCGAGTCGCGGCCGGCGCGCATCGCGTAGCCGAAGGGCGAGAACAACATGCGTCGCAACGCAAACACGCTGGCGCCCACCAGCACCAGCGTCAGGTAGTAGTACGCAGTCTTGGACGCGAAACGCTCCGACGGCCAGATGCCGACCATTCCGTTGCTGCCGCCGGTCACGTCGTCCCACTGGTACACGATCGACCAGACGATCTGCGCGAACGCAAGGGTCAGCATCGCCAGGTAGACGCCCGACAGCCGCACCGCGAACCAGCCGAACAGCAGCGCGCCGGCGAGCGCGGCGAGCGGCGCGAACGCCAGCGCGAGTTCCATCGGCAACGCGAGCCCTTTCAGCAGCGCCGCGGCGCCGTACGCGCCGAGGCCGAAGTAGGCGGCGTGGCCGAACGAGTGCATGCCGCCCGGGCCCATGATGAAGTGCAGGCTGGTCGCGAACAGCACGGCAATCAGCACGTCGATCATCAGCACCGTCAGGTAGGGGAACGACTCGCCGAGCAGCGGCAGCGCGAGCAACCCAACGCCCAGTGCGGCGACCGCCCACGCGGCCGCGCGCGACATCGGCCGCATCGGCGCCTCGGCCGCCGCCGCGCTGCGCACCGCACCCTGCGGCTTGCCGAGCAGCCCCCACGGCCGCCAGATCAGCACGGCCGCCATGACCAGGAACTCGACGACCAGCGTGAGCTTGGAGAACGAGAACGTGGTGCCGAACGCCTCGACCGTGCCGATGCCGTAGCAGACTGCCTTGATCTCGGCGATGATCAGCGCGGCCAGGTAGGCGCCCGGAATGCTGCCCATGCCGCCGACCACGACGACGACGAAGGCGTCGCCGATCGTCGTCAGGTCGAGCGCGAGGTTGGCGGGCTCGCGCGGCAATTGCAGCGCGCCGCCGAGCGCCGCCAGCGCCGAGCCCAGCGCGAAGATGCCGGTGAACAGCCAGGCCTGGTTCACGCCGAGCGCACCGACCATCTCGCGGTCCTGGGTGGCGGCGCGGATCATCACGCCGAGCCGCGTTCGCCGCAGCAGCAGCCACAACAGCGCGAGCACCGCCGGCCCGACGAAGATCAGGAACAGGTCGTACTGCGGGAACTGCCGGCCGAGGATCTCGACCGCCCCCTCCATGCCCGGCGCCTTCGGGCCGAGCAGGTCGTCGGGTCCCCAGATCGCCAGCGCGGCGTCGCGCAGCATCAGCACGACCGCGAACGTCGCGAGCAGCTGGAACAGTTCCGGGGCGCCGTAGATGCGCCGCAGGATCGAGAGCTCGATCACCGCGCCGAGCACGCCGACCGCCAGCGCCGCGAGCAGGATCGACAGCCAGAAGCCGACGGCGCTGCCGCCCAGCGCCGGTCCCAGCCACTGGGTCAGCGAATACGCCACGTACAGCCCGATCATGAACATCGAGCCGTGCGCGAAGTTGACGATCCGCGTGACGCCGAAGATCAGGGACAGGCCGACGGCGATCAGGAACAGCGTCGATGCGCCGGCCAGCCCGTTGAGCAGCTGGACCGCGAAGCCGGAAACCATTCAGCGACGACCGCGTTGCTCAGTCGGGGGCGCGCAGCTTGCGGGTCTCCTCGGAGTTCGGCAGCACCGCCGCGCCGTCGACGTAGCGGTAGTCCTTCATCACGCCCTTGCCGTCGCGCACGGTGGTCACGCCGACGTAGGCGCCCATCGTCGCCTGGTTGTCCTCGGGGCGATAGACCATCGGCCCGAACGGCGTCTCGACGCCCAGGCCCTTGAACGCCGCGATCAGCTTCTCGGTGTCGGTGCTGCCCGCCTTGCGAATGCCCGCCGCGACGGACATCAGCGACGAGTAGCCGACGATCGACCCCAGCCGCGGGTAGTCGTTCCAGCGCTTCTGGTACGCCGCGAGGAAGCGCTTGTGCTCGGCCGTGTCGATCCCGTACCACGGATAGCCGGTGACGATCCAGCCCTCGGGCGCCTCCTCCTTCAGCGGATCGAGGTACTCGGGCTCGCCCGACAGCAGGCTGACCACCGCTCGGTCCTTGAACAGCCCGCGCGTGCCGCCCTCGCGGACGAACTTGGCCAGGTCGGCACCGAAGAGCACGTTGAAGATCGCGTCGGGTTTCGCATCGGCAAGCGCCTGCACCACGGCACCTGCGTCGACGCGCCCGAGCGCCGGCGCCTGCTCGGCGACGAACTCGACGTCGGGCTGCGCTGCCTTCATCAGCTGCTTGAAGGTCGCCGCGGCCGACTGGCCGTACTCGTAGTTCGGATAGACGATCGCCCAGCGCTTCTTCTTCAGCTTCGCGGCGTCGGGCACCAGCATCGCGGTCTGCATGTACGTGGTCGGTCTCAGCCGGTAGGTGTAGCGGTTGCCGTTCTGCCAGGTGATCTTGTCGGTCAGCGGCTCGGCGGCGAGGAAGAACACCTTGCGCTGCTTGGCGAAGTCGGTGACGGCAAGGCCGATGTGCGACAGGAAGGTGCCGAAGACCA
This sequence comes from Burkholderiaceae bacterium, assembly GCA_035443405.1. Classification (GTDB taxonomy): domain Bacteria; phylum Pseudomonadota; class Gammaproteobacteria; order Burkholderiales; family Burkholderiaceae_E; genus Zeimonas. The sequence goes on from DAORSF010000002.1 coordinate 5,936, forward strand.
GGTCGACCTTCTCGCGCGACACCAGTTCCTCGGCGACGCGTACCGCATCGCCGGGGTTGCCGTTGTCGTCGCGCGAGACCACCTCCACCTTGCGGCCGAGCAGGCCGCCCGACGCGTTGATCTCCTCGAGCGCCAGCTCCCAACCCTTCTTGTACGGGTCGAGGAACGCCGGTTGTGCCTTGTAGCTGTTCAGTTCGCCGATGCGGATCGGCGACTGCGCCTGCGCGCCGGCGCTGAACACGCACGCCGCGAACAGGGTGGCTAGAAATCTCTTCTTCATGCTGGTCTCCGTCTTGTGATCGGCCGAACACACTTGCGATGCGGCCTTCGGCAGCGGCCGCCCCCCGACCCGCCTAGCGCAGGCCGTCCTTTCCTTCGATCTCGTGCTTCTGCAAGCCGCCGATGCGCGCCAGCGGCCGTCCGCTGTCGGTCACCGCGACCGCGACGACGATCTCGCCCGCGCGCGGTGCGTCGGGCACGCGCGCCTCGATCGCGTCGAAGTGGCTGCGCACGAAGGCCGCGTCCTTGTGGCCGAGGGGCACGTCGATCGCGGTGCCCGGCCCGCCCGTCTTCTTGGCCGACGGCACCAGCGCGGCGCCCTTCTCGACCGCCTTGCGCAACGGGGCGCCGAGCTTCGGGTGCAGGATCGCCGCCGCGTGCTCGAGCTCGCCCCCTTCGCCGACGATGGCCGCCTTGCCGTAGCTCTCGGCCCGGCCCGGCGCAATGCCCAGCGCCTCGACGCAGCGGGTGCCGAGCAGGCCGCCCAGCTCTTCGCCGATCGCGATCAGCTCGTCGAGCTGCTCGACGTAGCGGCCCGCGCACGGGTTCGCGATCACCGCGATCGCCAGCGCCCGCCGCGTCGGCGGCTCGATCTTTCGCCCCATCTCGATGCGGGTCTCGTCGACGGTGACGATCAGCTTGCGGATGTCGGCCGGCATCGGCTGCTCCTGTCTCGTGCGGACGCAGCGCTCAGCGCAGCCCGTCCTGGCCCTTGATCTGGTCGGCGCGCAGGCCGCCGACGCGCTCGTGAATCCGCGCGCCGGTGCTCATCGCGAGGAAGAACACGATCTCGTCGCCGGCCGGCGCGCCCGGGACGCCCACCTCGATCGTGTCGAAGTGGCTGCGCACGTAGCTCGCGTTGACGTGGGTCATCGGAATGTCGATGCGTGCGCCCGGCCCGCCGACCTTGGTGTTCGACGGCACGATCGCCTTCGTGCTGACGCCGCGGCCTTCGAGCAGCTCGCGCATCGCGTAGCCGCCGGGCACGTGCCAAAGGTGACCGTGCTCGGATTCGCCGTCGACGCCCACGATGCCGCCCTTGCCGTACGATTCGATCGTCGACGGCTCGAGCTTCATCGCGGCCAGCAGCCGCTGCGCGAGCTCGACGCCGACGGGCTTCATCGCCTCCATCATCGGCACGATGTCGGGCTCGTAGCGGCCGGCGTAGGGGTTGGCCAGCACCACCGCCAGCACGCCGCGGCGCTGCGGGCGCGCGCCGCGCGGCCCGAATTCGTGGAAGACGTCCTCGACCTGCGTCCAGATCCGGCGGATCTCGATCATGCCAGCGCCTCGATGCGGTGATCGGCGACGATACGCGAACGCCCCTGAAGCGACAACACCGCCTGCGTCGCGAGTCCGACGTCGATGCAGCGCTGCGCGAAGCGTTCGCCGCGCCCGAGCGCCAGGTCGACCGCGTCGGCAGGCAGCGCGTCCACCGCCACCGTGACCGCGCGATCGCCCAGGTCGCTGTCGTCGCGCAGCGCGGAGGCCGGCGCGCGGCGCACCGCCGGGTGATCGACGTCGACCGCGTTGGCGATCATCGTGGCCGCCGCATCGGCCATCGCCGCCGTGTCGGCGAGCACCGTGACCGCATCGGCGATGCCCAGCGACAGGCTACGCCCGCGCCAGCCCGACGTGGCGATGCCTCGCGGGCGGTCCCCATCGGCGATGCGAAGCTGCCCGTCGATCGCCGGCGCGTCGACGCGGGTCACCATCCCGACGTCGACCGCGGCGCCGTCGGCGAGCCACAGCGCGATGTCGCCGCCGTTGTTGACCCAGGCGCGGCGAATGCCGGGCCGCGCGAAATGCGCGACGATCTCCTGCGCGACGCTGCCGGCGACCGCCGCCATCGGCGTGACGAATAGGCCGAAGCGGCGCGCGTACGGGCTGCACGCCTCGACCATCCGGCGCGCGATCGGTCCACGCGGCGAACTGTCGCGCGCCACCGGCGGGCACGGCGCGCGCAACAGCGGCAGTTCGCCGACCAGTTCGTCGAGCACGCCGGAGAATCGCGACCACGCGGCGGCCAGCGCGAGCCCGACCGCTGCGGGATCGCCGTCGACGCCGATGACCAGGTCGATCGGCCCGTGCTGGAAGTGCCAGCGGCCGTCGGCGAAGCGCGCCCGCGCGGCGCCGCTCATCGCGCGCCGCTCCCCGGCACGCCGGCCAGCGGCCACGGATTGACCGCCAGCGCGTCGACGATCCGGTGCCGTTCGGCCGCGACGACCTGCTCCAGCGGCCGGACGCGTGCGACGTGGCCGCCGAGCGCCTCGTAGACGTCGTGGCGCATCGTGAACTCGATCGGCGCCACGATCGCCGGCGTCGGCACGCTCCCGAACGAATTCGCCGGCATCCGCGTCACGTCGACCATCACCGTGATGCCGCCGCCGGGCCAGACGTAGGCCGGCGCGCCGCCGCAGGTGACGTTTGTGAGCAGGTCCTTGATCGAGCGCGTCAGCAGCACCGGGTTCTCGGTAACGCCGGCTCGCAGGCTTCCGCCCGCGCCGCCCACGAACAGCACCGTGGCGAGCGCCGGCTCGCAGTTCTCGCCGATGCGCTCGACCACCTTGCGCACCTCGGCGGGCATCGGGGCGCTGACCGGACGCAAGGCCTCGTCGAGCTCGAACCACTCGGCGTGCTCGCCGGTGGTCGACACCATCAGCAGTCGCAGTCCGGGGCGCGCCACCTTCGGGTCCCAGCCTTCGACGATCGACAGCGGATCCTCGATGTCGGTGCCGCCCCAACCCGTGCCGGGGTTGGCGACCTGGAAGTAGCGGCCAGGCGTCGACTTGCGACCGCGGATCCGGATGCCGGACGGCGCGACGTCCAGGCAGCGCCCGGCCTGGTGCTCGCTGAGCACGCCGGTGATGTGGTCGTCGACCACGACCACCTCGTCGACGTGCCCGAACCACTGCCGCGCGAAGATGCCGATCGTCGCGGAGCCGCAGCCGACGCGCATGCGCTGCTCGTCGACACCGTTGATGCGCGGCGCGCGACCCGCCTGGACGGTCAGCTGCGCGCCGCCTTCGATCTCGAGGTCGACCGGCTGGCAGTTGCCGAGCTGCATCATCAGGTCGCAGGTGACACGGCCCTCCTTCTTCGATCCCCCGGTCAGGTGATGCACGCCGCCGAGCGACAGGAACTGCGAGCCGTACTCGATCGTGGTCACGTGACCGACCGCCTCGCCGCGGTGGCGAACCGTCGCCTGCTCGGCTCCCAGGTAGCGGTCGGTGTCGATCTTCACCTTGAAGCTGCAATAGCTGAAGATGCCCTCGGTCACGACGGTGACCATGTCGATGCCCCGATGCCTGCTGCCGACGATGAACGGCGCGGGCTTGTAGTCGGGATAAGTGGTACCGCTGGCCACGCCCGACACGAAGACGGGGGCGTCGTTCAGCAGCGCGCGATCCCACCCGCCGACGGTGCTGGGCACCACCTCGACGCCCGGACGCTTGAGCAGCACCACGGGGTCGGTCCGGGTCAGCACGCCGCCGACGTTGCCCCAGCGGTCGCAAGCGCCCAACCGGCCCTCGCTGATCTGGCACAACACCGGGCAGGCGTCGCACTGGATCTTGTTGGCCGCCATCTTCTCCGGCGCGCGCGCGGCACCGATCTCGCCGGCGATGGCCGACGGTTCGGCCGGCGCGTCGAACTGTTCGCCCATCGCGTTCGAGCCGACTTGCTGGGTCATCGGGAGGCTCCATCGCGCAGCGCGGCGCGCAGCCGATCCGGCGTCACCGGTACCTCTGCCATGCGCAGGCCGGTCGCGTGGTGGATCGCATTCAGGATGGCGGGCGCCGTGGCGACGAGCGCCGGCTCGCCGACCCCCTTGGCCCCGTAGGGCCCGAGCGGCTCGGCGTCCTCGATCAGGTGCACGACGATCGGTGGAACGTCACCGGCCGTGGGAATCAGGTAGTCGTGCAGGTTGTCGGTGCGGCCGGCCAGGTACTCCTCCATCAGCGCCAGCCCCAGCCCTTGCGCGATGCCGCCGTGGATCTGCCCCTCGACCTGAGTCGGATTGATCGCGCGCCCGACGTCGTGCGCGGCGTGTATCGACAGCACGCGCACCGTGCCGAGGTCGACGTCGACTTCGACCTCGGCGAACTGCGCCGCGAAGCCGTACGTCGCGTACGGCACGCCCTGCCCGTCCGCGTCGAGCGCGACGGTCGGCGGATCGAAGTAGCCGCTGCCCAGCGCGACGTCGCCTCGCTCGTCGGCGGGCAGCGCGGCCAGGTCGACGCGGCCACGACGGCCGTCGGCCTCGCCGCGCAGCGTTGCGCCGTCGAGCGCCAGGCGGGCGTGCGCGGGCAACCCGAGAAGCGACAGCAAGCGCCCACGCAGGTCCTCGCCGGCGGACTTTGCGGCGTTGCCCGACACGAACGTCTGCCGCGACGCCGAACTCTTGCCCGCGTCGAGCGTCAGGTCGGTGTCGGCAACGGTCTGGTCGATCAGCGCGACCGGCACGCCGAGCGCGTCGGCGCAGATCTGCGCCATGATCGTGTAGGTGCCCTGGCCGATGTCGACCGCTCCGTTGTACAGCATGAAGCGCCCGTCGCCGCGCAAGCCGACCTGCATCGACGAAGGGTTCGCGATCACGGTGTTGCCGATGCCGTACCACATGCACGCGACGCCGACGCCGCGGCGCTTGGCCGACGCGTAGCGGCGATGCGGATCGCTCGAAGCCGGCACGGCCGGCGCCGCCGACCGGCCCGCCGACTGCGCGGCGTTGAATGCTTCGGCGCGCTCGCGCGCGGCGCGCCACGCGGGTCGCAACGCCTCGAGACAGGCCTGCAGGCCGACGCTGGCGGCGAGCTTCTGCCCGGTGGGGGTCGTGTCGCCGGCGCGCAGCGCGTTCTCGAAGCGGAAGTCGAGCGGATCGCGGCCGAGTCGCCGGGCAAGCACGTCGATCAGCGTCTCGTTGAGCAGCGTCGACTGAGGCACGCCGAAGCCGCGGAACGCGCCGGCGATCGCATTGTTGGTGTACACGGCGCGCGTGAGCGCGCGCACCGCGGGTATGCGGTACGGACCACTCGCGTGGATCGGCACGCGGTTGGCCACCGTCGGCCCCCACGACGAGTACGCGCCGGTATTGAAGTCGCCCACGAAGTCGTAGGCGAGCAGCGAGCCGTCGCGGCCAGCGGCGAGCGTCGCGCTCATCGACGCCGGGTGACGCTTGGTCGTCGACGCCATCGACTCGGGCCGCGAATACACGATGCGCGCCGGCCGGCCGAACTTGCGCGCCGCGGCGACCAGCAGCGGCTGGATCGAGACGTCGAGCTTTCCGCCGAAGCCGCCGCCAACTCCCGACGGGACGATCCGGACCTGGGACGGCTGCAGGCCGAACATCCATGCGAGCTCGTCGCGGTCCATGTAAGGTGTCTGCGTGCACGCGAACACGGTGACGCGCTCGACGCCGTCTTCACGCGACCACTGCGCGTAGCCGGCCTCCGGTTCGATGTACGCGTGTTCGACGTAGGCGGTGCGCATCGTTGCGCGCATCGCAATCGGCGCGGCCGCAACGGCTGCGTCCACGTCGCCGCGGGCCACGCGTCCGCGACACAACACGTTGTCGGGCCAGCGATCGTGCACCGCAGGCGCGCCGGGAGCGAGCGCCTCGGCGGCTTGCTCGAGCGCCGGCTGTGGTTGCCAGCGGATCGGCGCACTCGCCGGATCGATCGCCTCGATCGCGTCGCGCTCGCCGACCAGCACGAGCACCGCCTCGCCGCGCATGCGCACGCGCTGCTCGGCAATCGCGGGCTGGTCGCGCAGGTCCGGGAAGATCGCGAAGCGGTTGTTCGGGATGTCGGCCGCGGTCAGCACGCCGAACACGCCGGGATGCGCAGCGACGAAGCCGTCCAGGTCGCCGTACTCGAAGCGCGCCGACGGATGAGGCGATCGCACGACGCGCAACCAGCACGCGTCGGCCGGCGCGCGGTCGGCGCCGTAGGCGAGCCGCCCATCGACCTTGTCGGCCGCGTCCAGGCGAGGCAGGCGCGCGCCGACCGCCGCACCGGCAGGCGTCGCGGAGAGCGCCGACGCGACCCCCGCGGCGATCGGCGCGCCCGCGTTCGCCGCCGGCGCGTCGGCCGCGGCCAGCACGGCTTCGACGATCTTGCGGTAGCCGGTGCACCGGCACAGCACGCCGCCG
>DAORSF010000002.1:12462-23131 GCA_035443405.1 Burkholderiaceae bacterium
CAGCACGGCTTCGACGATCTTGCGGTAGCCGGTGCACCGGCACAGCACGCCGCCGAGCCCGTCGAGCACCTGCTCCTCGGTCGGCCGCGGGTGGCGATGCAGCACGTCCAGGCCCGCCATCAGCATCCCCGGCGTGCAGATCCCGCACTGCGCTGCGCCGTGGTCGATGAACGCGCGGCGCAGCGCCTCGGCCGGCGTGCCAGGCGCCGCCGCCGCCACCGATTCGATCGTCGTGACCGCCCTGCCGTCGCAACGCCCGACCGGCACCAGGCACGCGCAGACCTGTTCGCCGTCGAGCAGCACCGTGCAGGCGCCGCAGTCCCCGGCATGGCAGCCGACCTTCGTGCCGGTCAGTCCCAGTTCGTCGCGCAGGCAATCCGACAGGCGCGTCGACGGCGCCGAGCGAATCTCGACCTGGCGACCGTTGACCTCGACGCGGATCGGCAGCCCGATCGACGGCGACGATCGGCCCTGCGTCGCCCGGTTCATCGCACCGCCCCCGCGCCTTCGGCGACCTCGGCAACGATGCGCCGGATCAGCTCGACCGCCGCGTCGCGCCGATAAGTGGCGGTGCCACGGACGTCGTCGATCGGCGCCAGCGGCGCGAACGCGGCCTCGTCGTCGAGCGTCGCGAAGCGCTCCGCGAGTTGCGTGCGGTGCGCCGACAGCATCGCGCGCTCGACGGCCGGGAGGCGCAGCGCGGCGCTCGAACACGCGCCGACCGCGACGGCACAATGCGACACGCGCGCGTCCTCGTCGAAGTCGACGGCCACCGCCGCCATCACGATCGAGATCACCAGGTAGCGCCGGTGACCGAGTTTCAGGAAGCGCGACACCGCCCGCCGCGATCGCCGCGGCACGATCACCGCGGTCATCAGTTCGTCGGGCCCGATCGCGGTCCTCCGGTTGCCCAGAACGAAGCTGGACACCGGCAGCCTGCGCACGCCGCGCACGCTGGCCAGTTCGACCTGCGCGTCGAGCGCGAGAAGCGCAGGCACGCCATCGGCCGCAGGTGACGCGTTGCAGAGGTTCCCGCCCACCGTGGCCTGGTTCTGGATCTGGATGCCGCCCACTTCGCGCGCGACCTGTTGCAGCGCAGCCAGCGACGGATCGAGCGGCGCGCGCGCGAGGTCGGACCACGTGGTCAGTGCGCCGATGCGCCAGGCCGGCGCGCCGTCGTCTACGCCCGCCTCGATGCCGCGCAACGCATGCAGGCCCGACAGGTCGAGCAGCGACTCGCGCACCGGGCGCCCGACGCGCGCCGGGTAGAAATCGGTGCCGCCCGCCAGCGGCGTCCAGCCGCCCTCGGCCAGCCGACGCAGCACCGCTGCGAGGTCCGCGGCGCGCTCGTAGCGCGCCGGTGTGCCGTCGAACTCAGGCGTGTGCTTCTGGCTGCTGCTGGACACTCGGACGCAACCCCGGAAACGTCGATTCGATGTGCATCAATGAAGTGATGGCTTCATTAGCGTTGCGCAGCGAAATTACTCCACGCTAATATTCGCGTCAATACGTGCCATACCGGAATCGCGTGCCATGACCCACGTCGTCCTCGAATCCTGCATCCGCTGCCGCTACACCGACTGCGTCGACGTCTGCCCGGTCGACTGTTTCCGCGAGGGGCCCAACATGCTGGTGATCGACCCGGACGAGTGCATCGATTGCGCGGTGTGCATCCCCGAGTGCCCCGTCGAGGCGATCAAGGCCGAGGAGGACGTGCCGCCCGAGCAGCAGTCGTTCGTCGCGCTGAACGCCGAGCTGGCGAAGGGCTGGCCGAGCATCACGCGCACCAAGGACGCGCTGGCCGACGCCGACGACTGGAAGGACGTGCGCGACAAGCTGCAGTACCTCGAGCGCTGAGCGGGCCGCGCCCCCCCGGCGCGCCGGTTCGCGCGTCAGACGCCGAGGAAACGGTGTGCGACGTCGACCTGGGCGGCCAACTGGACCGGTGACCCCTGCCAGACCACCCGACCCTTCTCGATGATGTGGTGGCGGTCGACCAGATCGGCCATCTCGCCGAGGTTCTTGTCGATCACCAGGATCGTCTGCCCCTCGCCCTTGAGCATCTGCAGACAGGCCCAGATCTCGCTGCGGATCATCGGCGCCAGGCCTTCGGTGGCCTCGTCGAGAATCAGCAGTCGCGGATTGGTCATCAGTGCCCGGGCGATCGCGAGCATCTGCTGCTCGCCGCCCGACAGCGTGCGCGCCGACTGCGACCTTCGCTCGCCCAGCCGGGGGAACAGGGCGTTCACCCGTTCGATCGTCCAGCCGGAGGCGCCAATCGCCGGCGGGCGCGCCGTGGCAAGGAGGTTCTCCTCGACGCTGAGCGACCCGAAGATCCGACGCGCCTCGGGCACCAGTCCGATGCCCATCCGGGCGATGCGATTCGGCGCCAGGCCGGCGAGATCGCGCCCGTCGAGCACGATGCGACCACGCCGCGTCGGCAGCAGTCCCATGATCGTGCGCACGGTGGTGCTCTTGCCCATGCCATTGCGCCCGATCAGCGAGACCACCTGGTGCGCGGCCACCGACAGCGACAGGCCGAACAGGACCTGGCTCGAATCGTAGCCGGCGTCGACCTGGTCGAGGACCAGCATCAGTGCCCTCCCAGGTAGGCGCTGCGGACCTCGGCGCTGGCGCGAACGGCCTCCGGCGTGCCGGTGAAGATCACCCGGCCATACACCAGCACGGTGATCCGGTCGGCCAGCGCGAACACGACGTCCATGTCGTGTTCGACCAGCAGGATCGCGTAGTCGCGCTTGAGCTCGGCGAGCAGCCCGGCCATGCGCCGCGACTCCTCGGCGCTCATTCCGGCCATCGGCTCGTCGAGCAGCAGGATCGACGTGTCGAGCGCGAGCGCCATCGCCAGCTCGAGCTGGCGCTTCTCGCCGTGCGCCAGCTCGCTCACGCGCACGCCCGCGCGCTCGCCGAGCCCGACGCGGGCGACCGCCTCGCGTGCGGGGCCACGCAGGCGCGGGTCGCGCCGCGCGCTGCGCCAGATGTCGAGCCCGCCGGGGCTGCGCGCCTGCACCGCCATCGCGACGTTGTCCTCGACGTCGAACTCGGGAAACACCTGGCTGATCTGGAACGAACGCGCCAGACCCGCCGCCGCGCGTCGGTGTGCCGGCATGGCAGCGATCGGCCGCCCGTCGACCAGGATCTCGCCGAAGTCGGGCAGCAGCTCGCCGCTGACCTGCGCGATCAGCGTCGACTTGCCCGCGCCGTTCGGTCCGATCAGCGCATGCACTTCGCCCGCCCGAACCGTCAGGCTCACGTCGTCGGTCACCCGCAGGGCCCCGAACGACTTGACCAGTCCGCGCACCTCGAGGCGTGGCGTCTCAGTCATGGTCGCGCGCCGGCACCACCAGCCCGTACAGGCCGCGGCGTCCGAACAGGACGATCAGCACCAGCACCGGACCCATCACCAGCATCCAGTGCTCGGTCCACCCGGTGAGGACCTGCTCGAGGCCGATGAACGCCGACGCCCCGATCACCGGACCGAAGATCGACCCCAGGCCCCCGAGGATGACCATCGCCATCAACTCGCCGGACTTCTGCCACGAGGTCATGTCCGGGCTCACGAACAGCGCATAGTTGGCCCAGAGCACGCCTGCGAGCCCGGTCCCCGCCGCCGAGACGGTGAATGCCAGCAGCTGGTAACGCAACGGCGCCAGTCCCAGGGCCACGCTGCGCCGGCGGTTCTGCTTGAGGCTGCGCAATGCCATGCCGAATCGGGACCCCACGATGCGCCGGCACGTCAGGACCCACGCGAAAAGCAACGCGACGCACAAGTAGTAGTAGACGACCGGATTTCGCAGGTCGATGCCAGGCAGCGTGTTGCGCGCGTCGATCGCCAGGCCGTCGTCTCCGCCGTAGTACATCAGGCCCACGAGGATGAAGTAGAACATCTGCCCGAACGCGAGCGTGATCATGATGAACTGCACGCCCGCAGTTCGCAGCGACAGGAATCCGATGACCAGGCCCGCGACGGCGCAGATCGCGATTGCGAGCGGCCACAGGATCAGCGCCTGCCCGGTGCCCTGCCAGCCGAGGATGCCCGAGCCGTCGGCCGTATGGAAGCCCACCACGCCGATCACGTAGCCGCCGAGGCCGAAGAAAGCCGCATGACCGAAGCTGACCATCGCGCCGTAACCGAGGATCAGGTCGAGGCTGACCGCCGCGATCGCGTAGATCGCGAAGCGCGTGAACAGGTTCACCAGGAACGGTTCGTCGATTCCGCGCGCGATGGCGGGAATCAGCACGAACACCGCGAGCCCGAACAGGTTGAGCCAGAGCTTGCGGTTCACGCTGGCCTCAGGCGCGGGCCGCGAGCCCGAGCGGCCTGAACAGCAGCACCAACGCCATCAGGATGTACGCGCTCGCCGAAATCAGGCTCGACCCAAGCGGATCGCTGAGCTGGGGCGGCATCATCTGCGACAGCAGCGACGGGATGTACGCGCGGCCGAACGCGTCGGCCATGCCGATGACGAGCGAGCCGATCAGCGCGCCGCGCACCGACCCCACCCCGCCGATGACGATGACCACGAACGCGGTGATCAGGATGCGCTCGCCCATGCCGATCTGCACCGCCAGCAACGGCGCCGACATCACGCCGGCGAAACCGCACAGAACCGCCCCGAGCGCGAACACCAGCATGTACAGGCGGCGCACGTCGACGCCGAGGGCATCGACCATCTCCCTGTCGTCGGCGCCGGCGCGCACCAGCATGCCGACCCGCGTTCGGGCGATCAGGACCCAGAGCCCGATCGCCACCGCGACCCCGGAGGCGATGAACGCCAGCCGCATCAGCGGATACGACAGGCCCGGCAACAACTGCACCGACCCCGTCAGCGCGGGCGGGATGTCCATGAACGGCGGACTGCGCCCGAACACCAGCGTGACCAGCTCATTGGTGAACAACACCAGCCCGAGCGTCGCGAGCACCTGGTCGAGGTGGTCGCGACGGTACAGGTGTCGCACCACGAGTCGCTCCACCACGAGGCCGTAGCCGCCCGCGCCGGCGACCGCGGCCACGATCGCAACCAAGAACGAGCCGCTCGCCGCGGCCGCGGCCGCCGCGCAGAACGCGCCCACCATGTAGAACGAGCCGTGGGTCAGGTTGATCACGTTCATGATCCCGAACACCAGCGTCAGGCCCGCGGACAGCAGGAACAGCAGGGCGCTGTACTGCAGCCCGTTGAGCGCCTGCTCGACGAACATCAGCATGGCGACCCCGCCCGGCGGCTGGCGTGTGCGTCAGAGCGGGCAGTTGCGCGCGTGCGGATCGCCGTGGTCGGGCGCGATCGGCTTGATCGTGCGGTACGCGAGCTTGCCCGACGCATCGGGCTCGATGCGAAGCAGGAACCAGTCCTGGACCGGATGCTGGTTGTTGGCGAAGCGGAACTTGCCGCGTACCGACTTGAAATCGGCCTTGCGCAGCGCCGCGCGAAACTGATCGGTCTTTCCGGCCATGTCTCCGCCCACCGCCTTCAGCGCGGAGGCGATCAGCCGCGCCGTGTCGTAGGAAGTGGCGGCGTAGTCGGTCGGCACGCGCCCGTAGGCCTTGACGAAGTCCTCGACGAAGCGCTTGTTCTCCGGATTGTCGAGGTCCGCGCTCCAGGATGCGGTGACGTAGTAGCCGTTGCCGGCGTTGCCGGTGGCCGCCAGCATGCGGCGGTCCATCGAATAGATCGGCGTGAGCATCGGCACCGAGGCGCCGAGCCCGGAGTTCGCGTACTGCTTGGCGAGGTTGATCCCGGCGCCGCCTGGATGGAACTGGAAGATCGCGTCCGGCTTGAGCTCGCGCACGCGCGCCAGCTCCACCGAGAAGTCCGACTGGTCGAGCTTGGTGTAGATCTCGGCGATCACCTGGCCCTTGAACGTGCTCTTGAAGCCGTTCAGCGCGTCGCGTCCCGCCTGGTAGTTCGGCGCCATCACCACCATGCGCTTGTAACCGAGTTCGTTCGCGGCCATGCCGGCCGAGTCGCTGTACGAGTCGTTCTGGAAGGCGACCGAGAAGTAGCCCGGATGGCAGTTCTTGCCCGCATACGTCGACGGGCCGGCGTTCAGGCTCACGTAGGTGCCGCCGCTCTCGAGCACGGTCGGGGCGACCGCGACCAGAACGTTCGAGAAATTGATGCCGGTGAACAGGCGCACGCCATCCTGGACCATCTTGTCGGCGATCTGCTTGGCGTTGGCCGGCTTGAGCGCGTCGTCTTCGATCAGCATGCGCACCGGCACGCCGCCGAGCTTGTCGCCCTCCTCGCGCACGGCGAGCATGAACCCGTCGCGCTCGTCCTCGCCGATGTAGCCGGCCGGCGTCGACAGCGTGGTGATGAACCCGATCCGAAGCGGCGCCTGGGCGTGGGCACCCAACGCCGCCGAGGCGGCCAGCAAAGCAATTGCGCCATGCGCGAGCGATTTCATCCGGAGTCTCCCCTTCATGGTGGTTTCGGACTTCTGCCAACGCCGCTCGTGGTGTCCCGCTCGGCTTCGAGCTTCGCTGCGATGATCGCACGGAGCTCGCGCCTGAGAATCTTGCCGGCAGGACTGAGCGGAAACGACTCGACCAGTTCGAGCCGCTCGGGCAGCTTGAACTTGGCGATTCCCCGGCCGATCAGGAACGCCTTCATCGACTCGAAGTCGAGCGAAGCACCGTCACGCGGGATCACGAACGCACAGGCGCGCTCGCCGTAGACCGGGTCCGGCATCGCGACGACGCTGACGTTCCGAACCGACGGATGCGCGATCAGGTGATTCTCGACTTCCTCGCTGCTGACCTTTTCGCCGCCGCGGTTGATCAGGTCCTTGATCCGGCCTTCGACGTAGACGTAACCGTCGACCTTGCGCACGGCATCGCCCATCCGGTAGAAGCCGTCGGGCGTGAACGCGGCGGCCGTCGCCTCCGGCGCATTGTAGTAACCGCGGAACGTGTACGGACCGCGCACGACGAGCTCGCCCACGCAGCCGTCCGGCACGTCCTTGCCCTCGTCGTCGATCACCCTGAGCTCGTCGGCCTCGGAGACCGGCCGGCCCGAGCTGTTGAAGCGGATCTCCTCGGGATCGTCGAGTCGCGTCTGGTTCAGCAGCCCCTCGCCGGTGCCGTAGCTCTCGACGTAGGTGCAGCCGAACCGCGCCTCGACCTGGCGGCGCAGCTCGGGCAGCAGTCTCGCGCCGCCGTTCATGTACACCCTCAGCGACGAGAGGTCGCAGCGCTCGGGCCACTCCGACGCCAGCCAGTTCACCGCGAGCGGCACGCCGCCGCACACGACGGTGACCGCCTCCTTCTCGATGAGCGGGAACACGGCCTCGGCGCGCACGTCGGACGCCACCACGACGCGGCCGCCGTGCGCCAGCGTGGCGAGGATGCCCGGAGAGGCCAGCGTGTAGCCGTGCGCCATCGGCAGCAGCGCGAGGTAGACCGTGTCCGGGCCGAAGCCCGCGACGGCGCCGCTCTGCTTGCAGTTGTAGACGTAGTCGTCGTGCGTTCTCGGGATGAACTTCGGCAGTCCGGTCGTCCCGCCCGAGAGCATCATCAACGCAACGTCGTCCGGCCCGCAGGCCGGCGAGGCGCGCAGGCGCGCGAGCGTAGTCTCCGAAGCCGGCGCGGACAGCAGTTCGCGCAGTCCGACGACGCCCTCGCCGCCATCACCCGCACCGATGGTCAGGCGCAGCGACGGCGCCTCGTCCCGGATCTCCCTCGCCAGCGCCCGGTAGTCGAATCCGTTCGCGCCATCCGGGATCAGGTACGCCACCGCCCGAGCGTGCTCGGCGAAGCGACGGACTTCGGCCCGGCGATGGGCCGGCAAGGCCATCACCGGGATGACGCCGATGCGCATCAGCGCGAAGAACGCGTAGACGAATTCGATCGAGTTGCCGAGCTGGAAGACGGCGCGTTCGCGCGAACGCAACCCCAGGTCCGCCAGATTGGCCGCCAGGCGATCGACACGCTCGACCAGTTGCGCGTAGGTGGCCGACCGGGAACCGTCGACGATCGCGAGCGCATCGGGGCGCCTGCGCGCCGAGCGACGCAACATCTCGTCGAGCGTGATGCCTTCCCAGTAGCCCTCGGCCCGGTAGCGGCGCGCGAACGCCTCGGGCCAGGGCGTGCATCCGGCGAGCATTGCCTGGCTACCGCCGATGGCTCAGGCAGTGGAGGCGGCTTCGGTCGCCGGCCCGTGGCCCGGAACGAGCGGCTCGTGCTGCACCGATTCCGACGGCGCCCCCGCGTTGCCGCTCGCGTCGCAGGCGCGAACGAAGTAGCGGTAGCGCACGCCGCCGAGCACGGCCGCGTCGGCGAACACCGGCAGCTTCACACCGTCCACGAGACGCGGCTCGTCGTCGTCGTCCGCGCGATAGACGTCGTAGTAGACCGCCCCGGGCACCTTCTTCCACTTCAGTGCGACCGCGCCGTCCTCCACCTTGACCGTCAGCCCCGCTCCGGCCTCGGGCCAGGCCAGCGGCTGCGCGGCGGGACCCATGTCGGCGGGGGCCTGCATGGCCCCCTTCGGCCAGAGGAAGCAGGTCACCGGCATGTGCGAACCGTCCAGCTGCTTGCAGACGTTGCAGTAATCGCACTTCACGATCCGGTCGAGCTGTCCCAGTCGCACCTTCTTGACCCAGTCGGGATCGGCCAGCAGGCCGCGGGCGATCGCGACCATGTCGACCTTGCCCGCCGCGAGCACCGCCTCCGCGGTGCCGGGATCCGAGAGCTTGCCCGCCGCGATCACCGGCAAGTCGAAGCCCTTGGATGCGACGAACGCCTTGATCTCGGCCGCGTACGGCACGTGCAGCGCGTCGGGGTACGTGGCGCCGGGCATGCAGCGCTCGCCCGAGTAGCCTGAATAGCCGTGCAGCACGTGCCCCGGGGTGTGCACCGCGTCTTCGAACTTGCCGCCGACCGACAGCGACAGGTAGTCGGCCCCGAGTTGAGCCATGCGCAGCCCGATGAGCTTGGCGTCCTCGACCGTGTAGCCGCCGCGGATGAATTCGTCCGAGAGGAAGCGAATTCCGACCGGGTAGTCGCGTCCGACGTAGCGCCGCACGCTGTCCATCACCTTGCCGATCAGGCGCAGCCGGTTCTCCAGCGTCGTGCCGCCATACTCGTCGGTGCGCCCGTTCACGCGCGAGACGAACGACGCGAGCGTGTAAGCGTGCGCGTTGTGCAGCTCGATGCCGTCGAAACCGGCCTCTCGCGCTCGCGCCGCGGCCTCGCCGAACTGCTCGATGATCCGTTCGATCTCCTCGATCGACAACATGTCGACCGTCTGCCGCCAGCCGGAGCGCGCAATCTTCAGGAAGTGGATGATCTGCGGCACCACCTTCGAGTCGGAGGCGTCGTGGATCTTGCGGACCATCTCCCTGAGGCCGGGAATGAACTTGTCGTCGCTGATGCGCAGCAGCGGCCCGGCGTTGCTGCCGTGGATCGCCATCGCCTCGACCACGATCAGCCCCACCTCGCCCTGCGCGTAGCGCACGTAGCGATCGGAGATTTCCTTGCTGACGAACCCGTCCTCGCCGGAGAGCCGCGTGACCATCGCCGGGACCATCACCCGGTTGGGCACCTTCATGCCGTTGATCGTGATCGGTTCGAGGAGCTTCATCGCGGTCTTCCGTGTCGGCTAATTGATTCAAGCTTAAACAAAATGCGCCCCGGCGCGCGCGGCACGCGCGACGAAGCGCGCGCGCGCTTGATCCACATCAAGCGCGGCGGGCGCCGCGAGGAACCGTCATGGGACTCGCGCCCCGTGCCGGTGCAGTGCAGGCACTCGGCACGATGATCGTTCAAGGGGACTGCGAGCCGGGGCTGGAGCAGCAGGCCCGCGACGGGCGCTACGGCATGAGTTCGCCGCCGGCCAGGACAATGCTCTGGCCGGTCACCGACGCAGCCGCCTCGCTGCACAACCATCCGATCGTCTCGCCGACCTCCGCCGGCTGGATCAGGCGCCCCTGCGGGTTGTGTGCCACGAGGTTCGCCAGCGCCTCTTCTCGCGATCGGCCCGTCTTGGCGACGATGTTCGCCAGTGCGTCGCCGACGATGTCGGTATCCGAGTACCCCGGGCAGACTGCGTTGACCGTGATCCCCTTGCGCGCGGTCTCCATCGCCAGCGCACGCGTGAAACCGACCAGCGCGTGCTTGGCCGCACAGTAGGCGGTGACGTACGGCATGCCGGTCAGCCCCGCGGTGGACGCGACGTTGACGACGCGCCCCCACCCGGCGGCGAGCATTCCCGGCAGTGCGGCACGCGTCGCGTACACGGCTCCCATCAGGTCGACGTCCAGCACTTCTCGCCACAGCCCGGCATCGCTCTTCAGGAACGGCGCGGAAGGCGCGATCCCGGCGTTGTTGACCAGAATGTCCACCGGCCCGCGCGCGGCGGCGCAGGCAGCAATCGCGTCGGTGATCGACTTCTCGTCTGCGATGTCGGCGACCGCCGCCCCGACCGTCGCCCCGTGCTCGCTCGCGAGCCGTTGCGCAGTCGCGTCGAGCGTCTTCGCCGTGCGCCCCAGCAGCGAAACCGTCGCGCCGCGCGCGGCGAGCGCGGCGGCGATCGCGGCACCCAGGCCGCGCCCGCCGCCGGTGACGGCGGCGTGTCTTCCGGCGAGCGGCCGGCTCGTCTTCGATCCTGCGGGCATCGCGCCTCCAAGTCCGGTGATTGATTCAAGCTTGAAC
>DAORSF010000003.1:0-22568 GCA_035443405.1 Burkholderiaceae bacterium
CTCGGCGTGCCGACCAGCCTGTACGGCAGCTTCGAAGGCACGGCGGGCGCTTTCCAGCGCTCGCTCGAGAGCCAGCCGCTGCTGATCCTGGCCGCGCTGGTCTCGGTCTACCTGGTGCTGGGCATCCTGTACGAGAGCCTCGTGCACCCGATCACGATCCTGTCGACGCTGCCGTCGGCCGGCGTCGGCGCGCTGCTCGCGCTGATGGCGACCGGCACCGAGTTCAGCATCATCGCGCTGATCGGCGTGCTGCTGCTGATCGGCATCGTGAAGAAGAACGCGATCATCATGATCGACTTCGCCCTGGCCGCGGAACGGGAACTGGGCCTTGCGCCGCGCGAGGCGATCCACCGGGCGTGCCGGCTGCGCGTGCGGCCGATCCTGATGACGACGATGGCGGCGATGCTGGGTGCCGTGCCGCTCGCGATCGGGACAGGCAACGGCGCGGAACTGCGACAGCCGCTCGGCATCGCCATCGTCGGCGGACTGGCGCTCAGCCAGCTGCTGACCTTGTACACGACGCCGGTGGTCTACCTCACGCTGAACCGGCTCGCGCTGCGCGTGCGCGGCCTTCGCCGACGTCCGCCGCCGACGCACCCTTCGACTTCGAACGCCGCATGAAACCGTCATCCCGACGTCGACCGACGAACCCGCTCGCGCGCTGCGCGCTCGCACTGTGCGCGCTGCTGTCCGCGTGCGCGGCCCCTTCCGGCTACGTCCGTCCCGAGGTCGCGGTTCCGCTCGGCTACCGGGAGGCACCCCCCGACGGCTGGAAGGACGCGCGTCCGGCCGACCTGCAGGCGGGCGCGTGGTGGACCGTGTTCGGCGACCGCCAGCTCGACGCGCTGATCGCCGACATCGACGCGGGCAACCAGGACCTTCGCCGCGCCGAGGCACTGGCCAGGCAGGCACGCGCCGCCACCGACGCCGCACGCGCGGGCTTGTATCCGGCGGTGTCGGGCGGCGCGTCGGCCAGCCGCAACCGCCAGGCGGGATCGACCTTCAGCACGTACGGCCTCGACGTCTCGGCGGGGTGGGAGCTCGACCTGTGGGGCCGCGTGCGCGGCGGCGTCGTGGCCGCGGAGGCCGCAGCAAGCGCCAGCGAGGCCGACCTCGCGGCGGCACGGTTGTCGCTGCAGGCGCTGCTCGCGCAGAGCTACCACCAGCTGCGCATCGCCGACGCCCAGCGAAAGCTGCTCGCCGACACCGTCGCGTCGTACGAGCGCTCGCTCAAGCTCACGCGCGACCGGCTGGCTGCCGGCGTCGCGACACGCGCCGACGTCGCACAGGCCGAGTCGCAGTTGAAGAACGCCGAAGCGCAGCGACTCGAAGTCGGCATCGCGCGCGCGCAGCTCGAACACGCGATCGCGCTGCTGACCGGCCGCGCGCCGTCGGCGCTCGCGCTCGCCGAGGCGCCGATGCCGGCCGAACTGCCGCCGGTTCCGGCCGGTATTCCGTCTCGATTGCTCGAACGGCGCCCCGACATCGCGGCGGCCGAGCGCCGCGTCGCCGCCGCGAACGCGCAGATCGGCGTCGTGCGCGCCGCGTACTTCCCGACGCTGACGCTGTCGGCCGACGGCGGCTTGCGATCGAACCGTCTGGGCGAACTGCTGTCGCTGCCAAACCGCTTCTGGTCGCTTGGTCCGGCGCTGGCGGCGAGCCTGTTCGACGGCGGCGCGCGCGCCGCTGCCAGCGCGCAGGCCGTCGCCGCCTACGACGCCACCGTCGCCGCCTACCGGCAGACGGTGCTGACCGCCTTCGGCGAGGTCGAGGACAACCTCGTCGCGCTGTCGGTGCTGGCCGACCAGGAGAACGTGCAGCGCGAGGCGCTGGCCGCGGCCCGCACTTCGCTCGACATCGTGACGCTGCAATACAAGGCGGGCACGGTTTCCTACCTGAACGTGATCGTCGCGCAGACCGCCGTGCTGCAAGGCGAGCGCGCGGTGCTCGACCTGCGCGGCCGGCGGCTGGCAGCCACGGTCGCGCTGATCAGGGCGCTGGGCGGGGCCTGGTAGGCACCGGCGAATGCGGGATCTGGACCGCGTGCCGGCGGCGGCGTAGCCTGACCGATCACCACGCGGCGGACGACGGGCGCGGCGTGAAAGGATGCCGACGGCTCGACGACCGTGCAGCTTTGCGCCGGTCGGGACGGACGAAGAACAGAGGGGGACGACGATGCGGAACACGGACGGCCTGATCTCGAGACGGGACTTCCTCGCGCTGGGCGGCAGTTCGCTGCTGCTGGGCTCGGCGACGGCGCAACCGGCGAAGGACAGCGGCAACGGCAATCCTGCCTTCTCCCCGACCCAGGGGCAGGAAGGCAAGGACGTCATCTGGGTGCCCACCCCCGACCGCCTGGTCACGCGGATGCTCAGGCTGGCCGCGCTCGAGGCGTCGGACTACGTGATCGACCTCGGCTCGGGCGACGGCAAGATCGTCATCGCCGCGGCGCGCGACTTCGGCGCCAGCGGACTGGGCATCGAGTACAACCCGGACATGGTCGCGCTGTCGAACCGCAACGCGGCGGCCGCCGGCGTGGCCGAGCGCGCTCGCTTCGTACGCGCCGACATCTTTGCCAGCGACTTCTCGCGCGCCACCGTCATCACGATGTACCTGCTGCCGCACCTGAACCTGAAGCTGCGGCACACGCTGATGGCCATGAAGCCCGGCACGCGGATCGTTTCGCACGAGTTCAAGCTCGGCGACTGGGAACCCGAGGAGACGTCGCGGCTGGGGTACCAGTCGACGCACCTGTGGATCGTGCCCGGCAACGCCGGCGGCGAATGGTCCGTGCGCGTGCCGCACGCGCAGGCGCCGCTTGCCGCCTCGCTGGCCATCGAGCAGAACTTCCAGAAGATCCGCGGCCAGCTCACCGTCGAAGGCATCGAGACCTCGCTGCGCGATGCGCGCGTCGAAGGCGACCGGATCCGGTTTGCGTTCACCGACGCCGACGGCGCGCTGCGCCGGGTCGAGGCCAGGCTGGAGCCCGAGCGGATGGTCGGCACGATCGCGACCGTCGCGCGGGGCGGGGCGCGCGCGTCGACGCGCCCCGCGGAGTTCGTCGCGCGGCGCACGGGCGCGGCGCCCCCGATCAACGGCTCGCAACCGATGCCGTCGGCAGAGATCCATGGCCGCCTCTGACCCCGCGCGTTTCGCGCAGAGGATCGGGGCAGTCGCCGCGCCCCAGCCGGTCCTCGGCGTGCGCGAGGCGGTGGCGATCATCGTCGGCATCGTCATCGGCGCGGGCATCTTCAAGGCGCCGTCGCTGGTCGCGCAGTTCACCGGCTCGCCCGGCTGGATGCTCGCCGCCTGGGCGCTCGGCGGACTCGTGTCGCTGATCGGCGCGCTCTGCTATGCCGAACTCGCCAGCGCCTACCCGAACGCCGGCGGCGACTACCACTTCCTGCTGCGCGCTTACGGCCGGCGCATCGCGTTCCTGTTCGCCTGGGCGCGGTTCTCGGTGATCACCACCGGGTCGATCGCGTTGCTCGCCTTCGTGTTCGGCGACTACATGAGCGCACTGCTTCGGCTCGGCCCGTGGAGCGAAGCGCTATACGCCGCCGCCGCGATCGCCGTGCTCGGCTGGGTCAACCTGCGCGGCATGCGCTTCGGCGCGGCCACGCAGAACTGGCTCACCGCGCTCGAGGTGCTCGGCCTGTTGCTGGTCGTCGTCGCCGGCCTGTACCTGCTCACGCAGGGCGCCGGGGCGCCGCCGGTCGTCGACGCCGCGAAGGCGGCCGCCGAAGCGTCCGGGAGCGGCGCACCGGGCTGGTCCGCGTTCGGACTGGCAATGGTTTTCGTGCTGCTCACCTTCGGCGGCTGGAACGAGGCCGCCTATCTCGGCGCCGAACTGCGCGACGTCTCGCGCAACATGCTGAGGGCCCTGATGATCAGCATCGCGCTGATCACCGCGCTGTACCTGCTGGTCAACTGGGCCTACCTGTACGGCCTCGGGCTCGACGGCATGGCGCGCAGCAACGCGGTCGCCGCCGACCTGTTGTCGGTGGCCTTCGGGCGCACCGGCGAGTCGCTCGTCGCCGCGATGGTGGCGCTGGCGGCGCTGACTTCGATCAACGCCACGATGATCGTCGGCGCGCGCACCAACTTCGCCGTCGGCCAGGACTGGCCAGCGCTCGCCAGCCTCGGTCGCTGGGACGCCGGACGCAATGCGCCGGTCAATGCGCTGCTCGCGCAGGGCCTTTTCGCGCTGCTGCTCGTGGCGCTGGGCACCGCGACCCGCGGCGGCTTCCAGACGATGGTCGACTTCACCGCGCCGGTGTTCTGGACCTTCTTCCTGCTCAGCACGATCGCCCTGATCGTGCTGCGCCGTCGCGAGCCGCAGGTTCCGCGCCCGTTCGAGGTGCCGTTCTATCCGCTGTTGCCACTGCTGTTCGCGGCGTGCTGCGCCTACATGCTGTGGTCGTCGCTCGCCTACGTGCGGGTCGGCGCACTCGTCGGCGTCGCGGTGCTCGCGGTGGGCGGCCTGCTGCTGATCGTGCTCAACGGGCGGGGCGCACCGGCGAGGGCGGTCTGACCGGTGCCGGGCAACCCGGTCACGGACGGACCCTCTTCGCCGCTGGGCACGACCTCGGCAAGCCGCCGCTGGCGCAACACCACCCGGTCGCCCGGCGTGCGGTCCAGCAGCAAGCGCGTCACGTCCGGCCGGGCGTAGTGGCCCGCCGGGTCTGCCGCAGCCTTCGCCAGCGAGATCATCCCGAGGTCGATCTCCGCATGGACCAGGCCCTCGACGTTCTCCGGCAGCGGCTCGTGCATCAGCTGCCCGTCCGGTGCCCAGATCGTCGCGAAGCCGCCGCCCTCGAGCAGCAGCTGTCGCTTCATCGGATCGTCGCCGCACAGCGTCTGCAGCATCTCCTTCGACACCGTCGCGCACGGCGCGATCACGAAGCACTGCCCCTCGACCGCGTAGATGCGGCTTGCGGCGTTGTTGACCTCGGGGCCAAGGGCGTAGGCGCCGCCGCGGTACAGCGAGAAGCTCGGCCAGGCGGCGACGTGCACCTGCTCGTCCTGCGCGTACATCGCATACTTCGACAACGGCTGCAGGTGCTCCCAGCAGCACAACGCGCCGATGCGCCCGAGCGCGGTGTCGTGGACGGCCAGGTCGCTGCCGTCGCCCTCGCCGAACACGGTGCGCTCGACGTGCGTCGGCTTGAGCTTGCGCCGGTGCGCAACCGTTGCGCCATCGGCGTCGATGATCCACTGCCCCATGTAGAGGCTGCCGCCGCACTTCTCGCTGTGGCCCATCACGACCATGATCCGGTTGTCCCGCGCCGCGCGTGCGAGCCGGTCGGCCTCGGGCGAGCCGTAGACCAGCGAATTGTCGTGATAGCGCTGCACGAACTGCATCCCCCAGGCCGGCGAGTCGAGCCAGACGAACCACGGGTAGCCCGGCAGCCAGGTCTCGGGAAATGCGACCAGCTTGGCGCCCCCGGCGGCCGCCTGTTCGATCAGGCCGATCGCCTTGTCGATCGACGCGCCGAGGTCGAGGAAGACCGGCGCCGCCTGGACGGCTGCGACACGATATTTCGGGTGCTGGGCGGTCATGGCAAATCTCCTCGTCGGGGTCGGGTTGCGCGGCCACGGTCCTGCCGGCGGACCAGGCCCGGCGCCGGGCAGTCTCCGGCGCCAGGCCATGCTAGGCGCCCGGCCCCCGCGCGGCTTGCCTGGGCGTCGCGTGGTTCTTGACCCGGCGACGCAGTCGCACGGTCGGGCATTGCCGCGCGGCCCGCTCCAGCCTAGGCTTGGTACCCATGACCCAGGTACTCTCCACGGCAAGCGTCGAGCCGGGCCGCCGCCTGGCGTACTGGACCGAGATGGTCTGCGAGACCTACGTCCAGCTCGACTGCGACCCCGGCGCCGGCGCGGGATCGATCGACGGCGAGATCGCCTCCGACCGGCTGGCGACGCTGCAGCTGTCGCGCGTCACCGCCACGCCGCAGCGCGTGCACCGCACGCCGGCGCGGATCGCGCGCGCCGCCGAGGACTACTTCCTGGTCAGCATCCAGTCGCAGGGCGAGGGCGACGTCATCCAGGGCGATCGAACCGCGCATCTGGCACCCGGCGATTTCGCGCTCTACGACAGCACCAGTCCCTATGAACTGCGCTTCGACCGACCGTTCCAGCAGTACGTGCTGATGCTGCCGGGCCCGGCGCTGCGCACCGCGCTTCGCGACACGCATCGCCTGACCGCGACCAGGGTGAGCGGCGAGCGCGGCGCCGGCCACCTGATGATCGGCATGATCCGCACGCTCGCGGCCGAGATCGCCACGCTGGCGCCCGAGTCGGCGGCCGCGGTGGCCGACAGCGTGACCAACATCCTCATCGCCGGCCTGTCGGCGCTACCGGGCGCGCAGCAACCCTCGGTGTCGCAGCTGGCCGCGCTGCACCGCGAGCAGATCAGGGCCTGCGTGCGCGCCCGGCTGCGCGACCCCGGGCTGACGGTGGCCGCCATCGCGGCGGCGTTGCGCCTCTCGCCAAGTACGCTGCACCGCGCGTGGGCCGGCGAACCCTGCTCGCTCGCAGAGTGGATCCGGGCGCAGCGGCTCGACGCCGCGAGACGCGACCTGTGCAGCCCGGCGCAGGCCCGGCGCGGCGTCAGCGAGATCGCGTTCCACTGGGGTTTCAACGACGCGGCACACTTCAGCCGAGCGTTCCGCGCGCGCTTCGGCTGCACG
The DNA here is from genome assembly GCA_035443405.1 of Burkholderiaceae bacterium. Classification (GTDB taxonomy): domain Bacteria; phylum Pseudomonadota; class Gammaproteobacteria; order Burkholderiales; family Burkholderiaceae_E; genus Zeimonas. The sequence continues at coordinate 6,693 of DAORSF010000003.1, forward strand.
CCGCGCGAGCTGCGCGCGGCGAACACGGCCGACTGACTCGTCGGATGGAGGCCGAAATGAATGCGAGAACCCTGGCGTACGACTCGGCATGCCAGTTCGACCGGGTTCAACTCCTGCCGTTCCGGGACGAACATCCGGAACGCCCGGCGGCTAAAGCTCGGTGTACTTGCGGCTGGACCCGCGGGCGCGGTCGACCGGATACTTCTGCGCGTTGAGCTGCATCTTGGCCTTCGCGGCCCGCACCAGATCGACGTCGAGCTTGTCGGCGAGCCGCACCAGGTAGAGCAGCACGTCGGCCATCTCCTCGCCGACCTTCTCGAGCGTCTCGGGCGGCAGCTCGCGCGACTCGTCCTCGCCGAGCCACTGGAAGTGCTCGAGCAGCTCGGCCGCCTCCACCGACAGCGCCATCGCGAGGTTCTTCGGCGCGTGGAACTGGTCCCAGTCGCGCTCGTCGGCAAAGCGGCGCAGCGCCTTCGCCAGTTCGCGCAGCGGGTCGCCTGCGGCGGCCTCGGTTCGGTTTTCTCTCATCGGGGACGGGACGGCAGCATGGATTCGACAGCATCCTGGCGACCTCCATGATAGCCGCGCGCAGGATCGCGGGCGCGATCGCCCGACCGGATATCGATGCCGAGCGTCTCCGTTCGTCGTATCCTTCGGACGGCCGTCCTGTGCCGGAACGGTCCACGCCCGGAGTTCCAAAGCATCGGAGCGACGCATGCTCAACGTGACCGCCTTACCGTCGATCGTCGGGCTGGCGCTGGCTTTGTCCGCAGGTCCGTCGCTGGCCCTGGACGCAACGCTTCCCGGCGTGAAGGTCGGCGATCGATGGGCGTTCGTCGTTTACTACACCGTCCCTTCGACGGTACCCAATCGCACCTGGGTGATCACGTCCGTGAAGCCCACCGGTATCGAGGGCACCGAGGACGGAGAGCCGCTGAAGCTCACCCCCGAGCTGAACGTCCTCGATTCGCCGCGGACCGCGGCATCGAATCCGCGGGCGCTCGCCTTCCCGCTCCGGGTCGGCAAGCGCTGGCGCTACGAAAGCGACTGGACGTTCAAGCCGAAAGGGTCCCGCGGGCGGACCATCGTCGACGTCGCCGTGGTCGGCCTCGAAAAGGTGTCGGTCCCCGCAGGCGCGTTCGATGCCTACAAGCTCGTGGCGAAGGGGAGCCTGCACGGCACGTCCCCGATCAACAGTCAGTACGCCGGGGAGACCGTGGAGACCTACTGGTATGCACCAGCGGCCCGCGCCGTAGTAAAGTCGGTGAGACACAACCCGTACCTCGGGACGTCGACCGTCGAACTGGTCGAGTACCAGCTGCGGCCTTGAACGACGGCCTCGATTGGCGGCCTCGTTCGACGGCCCGGCATGCCGGGCACGCACGCGGAATGCCGTCGTCGAGCCGCCCCATCGAAGGAGCTGCCCATGCGATCGCCGCACCGCTTACCTGTCCTCGGCTGGCCCTGGGTCCTGCTGTCGCTGGCCACGTCGGCCTGGGCCCAGAAGCTCGACGTCAAGCCGGGCCTGTGGGAGATCACCATGGCCGAGCCCAGGTCGGTCATGCAGGCCTGCTACACGAAGGAGGTCCTGGATTCCGGCTTTTCGAAGGTCCCCGCGCCTCCGGGAATGGCGTGCAGCAACGAGGTCAGGCAAGCCACGTCCCGGCTGCTGGTCACGCACACGGCCTGCACGGGGAGCATGGCGATCGAAGGCGAGACGCGCGTCGAAGTCTCCAGTCCCGAGGCGATGTCGATGCAGTCCACGTCGGTCATGGACCTCGGCGGAAGAAGGCAGACCGTCAAGGCCGCCGCCACCTACCGCTGGCTTCGCGCCGACTGCGGCACCGTCGAGCCCTTCGATCCGGCGAAGGCGCTGCAGGCCCGCTGATCCGATCCACGGTGGTTGCGCATGCAGGCTTCGTGACCGCAGGGAGGAGACCGTGGTCGTTCGCGTAGTCCGCTTGGGCACAGGGAGGGCCGCCGACGAAGGCACCCGCATCGGAACCGTGCGCCGGCCCCCGAGGGGCGTACCGAAGTCCGAGTTCGCGTCACGCGACTTCTACGACGTCTGGTTTCCGAACCTGGCGCCGAGCGTCGAGACGATGAAGCTGGGGCAGCAGGCCACGACGCCCGCACAGTGGGCGGCATTCGCCAGGAAATATCGCGCCGAGATGGCGAGCCCCGACAACGCGCACGCGATCGCGCTGCTGGCCGCGCTCTCGCACCACACGAATTTCTCGGTCGGCTGCTACTGCGAGAACGAGGCGCACTGCCATCGCTCGGTGCTGAGGGAGCTGCTTCGAGAAATGGGTGCGAAGCTCCAGGCGCGATGACGACGCGCAGTCGACCATGACCGAGGTTCCCGACCACCACGCGATGCTGCGTGTCGCCATCGACGAGGCCCGCCGCGGCCTGGCCGAGGGCGGCATCCCGATCGGCGCCGCGATCTTCACGCGCAGCGGCGAGCTGCTCGGCGCAGGCCACAACCGTCGGATCCAGGAGAGCGACCCTTCGGTCCACGCCGAGACCGATGCCTTTCGCAAGGCGGGGCGGCAGCACGGCTACCGCGACAAGATCATGGTGACGACGCTCTCCCCCTGCTGGTACTGCAGCGGGCTGGTTCGCCAGTTCGGCATCGGGACGGTGATCGTTGGCGAGTCGGTGAACTTCCCCGGAGGCATCGAGTGGCTTCGCGAGAACGGCGTCGAGGTCATCGACCTCGGATCGCAGGAATGCGTGCGCATGCTGGCCGACTACATCGGCCGAAATCCCGAGGTGTGGAACGAAGACATCGGGCGCGAGTGCGACGTCGCCGACCCACCGGCGAAGGATCCGCAGGCATGCCGATCAAGACCATGATCGTGACCGGAGGCGGCCGCGGCATCGGCGCGGCCACCGCGCGGCTGGCTGCGGCGGACGGGCATGCGGTGTGCATCACGTATCACAGCAAACGCGATGCCGCCGAAACCGTCGTGCGCGGGATCGAGGCGGCGGGCGGACGGGCAATCGCCGTGCCTGCGGACGTGAGCGTCGAGGCCGACGTGGTGCGGCTGTTCGAGCGCGTCGACGCCGAGCTGGGCCGTCCTTCGGTGCTGGTGAACAATGCCGGCATCCTCGAGCCGCACCTTCGCGTCGAGGACATGGACGCCGCAAGACTGGCGCGCGTCTTCGCAACCAACGTCGTCGGCAGCTTCCTTTGCGCGCGCGAGGCGGTGCGGCGCATGTCGACGCGCCGGGGCGGCGCGGGCGGCGTCATCGTCAACCTGTCGTCGGCGGCCGCGCGGCTGGGCTCGCCGAACGAGTACGTCGACTACGCGGCCTCCAAGGGCGCGATCGACACGTTCACCATCGGCCTGGCGAAGGAAGTCGCGGCCGAAGGCATCCGCGTCAATGCGGTGCGCCCCGGAGTGATCTACACCGACATCCACGCGTCGGGTGGCGAACCCGGCCGCGTGGACCGCCTGAAGGCGGCGGTGCCGATGCTACGCGGCGGGCGGCCGGAAGAGGTCGCCCGGGCGATCCTGTGGCTCGCTTCCGACGACGCGTCGTACTGCACGGGCGCGATCCTCGACGCTGCGGGCGGACGCTAGGCGGCGCCAGAGCGGAGACAGGGCGAGAGCGCACCCAGCCGGCTGATAGAATCGCGCCGGCTCGCGCGCCCGGATGACGGTCCCGTGCCGCGCCCTTCAAACGACGACCCGCCCCGATGACGATGCGAATCACGCTCCCTGCCCTCGTCGCCGTCGCGTTGCTCGGCGGCTGCGCCGTCAGTCGCGAACAGGCGCACGACACCCTCGCCGCCGCCACGCCGTGTTGCAGCAGCCTGCAGTCCCTCCCCTACCAGCCACTGAGGCCCGGCGAGAAGGTCGTCTTCGACGTCGACGAACGATCGCCGAGTTTCGTCTTCCCCTCCGGCAAGAGCTACTTCAAGGCGTTCGCCCTGCCCGAGAACGGCGCCCCCGGCCGGATCGAGCTGCGCAGCTACGCGCAGGGGGACCGGATCGACCGGGCGCACGTCTTCTATCCCGGCCTGCTCATGCTCGACCGCGATTTCCGGGTCGTTGCCGAGGTCGTGCCCGCCCTCGCGTCGGCCAGGGGCACGAACAAGGCGGCGATGGAGGAGAACAGCTGGGGCATGCCGGCACGCCTGCAGGGCGGGGTGCAGTTCGAGCCAGCGTATCGGTACATGATCGTCCGGACGACGGCCTCGCTGCTCGCGAAGCATTCGAGCTACCTCGAACCGGCTCGCGGCATCGGCGCCGCCATCGGCACCGTGCCGCAGGGACAGTTCGCCATCGCGCATTCGCCGGTTGGCCGTATCGTCGTCGAACTCCCCGTCCGGTAGGGCGATCCTCACTCCAGCGTGATCGCGATCTCCAGGTACTCGCCGGGCACGACCATCGTGCCGTCGCCGGCCCGGTTGAACTGCCCGATCAGGGCCAGGATGTCGCGACGCAGCTCGGCCTGCCCTGCCGCATCGAGCGCGCCGAAGGCCTTGAGCACCGGGCCGTACCAGGTCCTGAAGATCTCCAGCCAGTGCTCCGGCGAGCGATACCGGAACACGTAGTGGCGCTGCGACGACGCGACCGAGGCGGCGTGCGGCTCGAACAGCTCGGCGATCCGCGAACGGGTGCCCCATAGCGCCGGCGACTTCGCGCTCGCCGGCGGCGGCACGTGCTTGCCGATGGTCTTGAACAGCTGCCCGATGAAGCCTTCGGGCGTCCAGTTGGCGAGGCCGATCTTGCCCCCCTTCCTGCAGACGCGGACCATTTCGGCCGCGGCGCGCTCGTGGTCGGCGGTGAACATCACCCCGAAGGTCGAGACGACCACGTCGAAGCTGCCGTCGGGGAACGGCAGCGCTTCCGCGTCGGCCTCGCGGAACTCGATGTCGAGATGCTCGGCAGCCGCCCGGGCGCGCGCGCGCTCGAGCAACTCCGGGACGTAGTCGGTCGCGACCACGTCGCACCAGCGGCGCGCGGCCGCGAGCGATACGTTGCCGTTGCCGGCGGCGACGTCGAGCACTTTCTGCCCCGAGCGCAGATCGAGGGCTTCGCACAGCTCCTCGCCGACGATCTGCAGCGTGGTGCCGACGACCGCATAGTCGCCCGACGACCAGGCGGCGCGCTGCTTCGCCTTGAGTGCCTCGAGGTCGGCCCTCAGCGCGGAGGGCCGGTCTTGACGAATGCTGGTGGCGGCGGTATCCATGTCGTTTCTCCATCCGTTCCCGTGGGGTTTTCGCCGCGCGTGCGCGCCGGCGGTGATCGAGGTCCGGTTGCGCCAGGGCAGCCTGACCGTCGAACCCAAGGTAGCGACCGGGCGTGGAGGCGAGCGTGGTATCAGGCGTGGAAATCCCGGTGGTTTCGGGCCGCTCGGGCCGTCCAGGCAGCGAGGGTTCGATCCACGTGCGCCTGCTCGGCCCCATGACGGTCATCCGGGACGGCGTCGAATTGCCGCTGCCCGCGTCGCGCAAGGTGCGCGGACTCTTCGCCTGGCTCGCGCTCGCGCCGCGCGCCGTTGCGCGAGACCAGCTCTGCGGCCTGTTGTGGGAGGCCCCCGCCGACCCGCGCGGAGAGCTGCGATGGTCCCTGAGCAAGATCCGGAGCATCGTCGACGAGCCGGGCCGGCCGCGCGTGCAGGCCCGCGACGACGCCGTCCGGCTCGACCTGAGCGATTGCTTCGTCGATGCGATCGAAGTCGCCCGCGCGAGCGACGAGGGACTGGGGTCGCTCGCGGTGGAGCGGCTGCGCGAGCTGTCGACGCACTTCCGCGGCGACTTCGTCGAGGGGCTGGAGATCGACCGCAGCCCGTTCTTCAGCGGGTGGCTCACTGCCCAGCGACGACGATTCCGCGACTGCCACGCGTTGCTGCTCGAGCGTCTCGTCGGCGGAGCAGCCGACGACGAGGCGTTCGGTTACCTCGAGAAGTGGCTGCAGCTCGCGCCGTTCGATCGGCACGTCCACGAACTCCTGCTGACGGCGTTGGCACGACGCGGCCGCGTACGGGAGGGCGAGGAGCATCTGGCGGCCGCCGCGCGACTGTTCGAGGCCGACGGCCTGGATGTCACGCCGATTCGCGAGGCCTGGCGATTCGCCAGGGAGCAGGAAGCGGCGGCGCCGCGCATCGTGGTCGGCTCGCCCGCCGCAATCGCCGTGCCTGCCGAAGACCACGAGGGCGTGCTGGCCGTCGCGGCGCGCCGCGCGTCGATCGCGGTGATGCCGTTCGGCGACCAGTCCGGCGACGCGCAGTCCGGCGGAGGGATCGCCGACGCGCTTGCCCACGACGTGATCACCCGGCTCGCCAAGCTGCGGGTGTTGTTCGTGATCGCGCAGGGGACGGTGTTCGCCCTGCGCGAACGGGGCATCGGCCCCGAGGAAGCCGGGCGGATGCTGAAGGTCGACTACGTCGTCGGCGGATCGGTTCGGCGCCACGGCAGGCGCCTGACGGTTGCGGTCGAATTGTCCGAGACGCAGACGTCCAGGATCGTCTGGGCCGAGACGCTCAACTATGCAGCGGACGACGCGTTGCTGGCGCTCGACGAGATCGGCAACCGGATCGTCGCGTCGGTCGCCGCCGAGATCGAATCGCTCGAACGCAGCCGCGCCATCCTGAAGCCGCCGAATTCGCTGGACGCCTGGGAAGCCCATCACCGGGGCCTGTGGCACATGTACCGGTTCGCCAAGGCCGACAACGAGCGCGCCCGGCACTTCTTCGAAACCGCGGTGCGGCTCGATCCGACTTTCGCGCGCGCCTGGGCCGGCCTGTCGTTCACGCATTTCCAGAATGCCTTCCAGGGCTGGACCGAGCGCGCGCAGGAGATCGACCGCGCCTTCGAGACTGCCGGGCAGAGCCTGATCGTCGACGACCGCGACCCGGCGGCGCACTGGGCCATGGGCCGGGCGCTCTGGCTGCGGGGCCAGCACGACCGGTCGGTCGTGGAACTCGGGCAGGCCGTCGAGATGAGCCCGAACTTCGCGCTCGGTCACTACACGCTCGCGTTCGTCCAGGCGCAGGACGGCGATGCGGACGCCGCAATTGCCTCGTCCGATTATTCGCGGCACCTGAGCCCCTTCGACCCGCTGCTGTTCGCGATGCTCGGTTCGCGCGCGATGGCGCTGGTCCGCCTGGGCCGCTTCGACGAGGCCGCCCAGTGGGCAATCAAGGCCGCTGCCCGCCCCAACGCGCACGTGCACATCTACGCGATCGCGGCCTTCAGCCTGGCGCTGGCCGGCTCGCTCGACGAGGCGCGCGCGCACGCGGCCGCGATCCGCAAGACGGCTCCGGGGTACGGCATCGCCGACTACCTGGCGGCCTTCCAGTTCGACGCGCGCGGTGCCGAGTCGTTCCGCGAGGGCGCCCGGCGCGTCGGCATGGCATGAACGGCGCGCACTCGCCGCGGCTCGCCATCCGGAAACTGCGGGTCCGCGCGGTCGAAGTGCCGATGTCGATGCCGCTGCAGACCAGCAACGGCACGATCGGCACCGCACCGTTCGCGCTGATCGACCTGCACACGGAAGAGGGCGTGACCGGCTGCGCCTGCCTCTTCTGCTACACGCCCCTGGTGCTCGGGCCGGTCGCGCAACTCGTCGCCAATCTCGCGCCCGCCATCGAAGGCGAGGCCGTCTCCCCGGCCGATCTCGATCGCAAGCTGCAGGGCCGGTTCCGGCTGCTGGGATCGAAGGGCGTTGCCGGCATGGCGCTGGCCGGCATCGACATGGCGGCCTGGGATGCGATCGCGAAGGCGCGAGGCATGCCGTTGGCGAAGGCGTTGGGCGGCGAACTGCGGCGCACCCCGGCCTACAACAGTTGCGGACTGGGCATGATCGGCCCGGAGCGTGCGGCCGACGAGGCGCAGCGGCTGGTGGCGCCGGGTTTCAAGGCGATCAAGGTCCGGCTGGGCTACCCCGACGTCGAAACCGACGTCGCGGTCGTGCGCGCGGTGAAACGCGCGATCGGCGCCGGCGTCGAGCTGATGGCCGATTACAACCAGGCCCTGGGCGTCCCCGAGGCGCTACGGCGCGTCGCCGCCCTCGACGCCGAAGGGCTGTCGTGGATCGAGGAGCCGACCCTCGCGGACGACTACGCCGGGCACGCAAGGGTACGCGCTTCGGCCACGACCCCGGTCCAGATGGGCGAGAACTGGTGGGGGCCTCGCGAGATGTCGGCATGCGTGGCGGCCGGCGCGTCGGATCTCGGCATGCCCGATGCCATGAAGATCGGCGGCGTCACCGGCTGGCTGCAGGCGGCGGCGATTGCCGACTCCGCGGGCTTGCCGCTGTCGAGTCACCTCTTTCCCGAGATCAGCGCCCATCTGCTGGCGGTCTCGCCGACCCGTCACTGGCTCGAGTACGTCGACTGGGCGAACCCGATCCTGCAGGCGCCGCTCAGGATCGAGAACGGCCACGCGATCGCCGCCGACGTGCCCGGTTGCGGCATCGCCTGGGACGAGGAGAGTGTGGAGCGCTATCTGGTACGCTAGACCGAATCGGAGATCCGCGATGAAGCAGGCCCTGCTGCTGATCGACATCCAGAACGACTACTTCCCTGGCGGTGCAATGGAGCTGGCCGGAAGCACGCAGGCCGGGCTCCGCGCCGCCGCTCTTCTCGCAACGTTCCGCGACAAGGGCTTGCCGGTCGTGCACGTCCAGCATGTCTCGACGCGCCCGGGGGCCACCTTCTTCCTGCCCGGGACCCATGGCGTGCGCATCCACGAATCGGTCGCGCCGGTCGACGGGGAGACCGTCATCCGCAAGCACTACCCGAACAGCTTCCGCGAGACACCGCTTCTCGAGCACCTGCGCGGGCTGCAGGCCGGGCAGCTGGTGATCGCAGGAATGATGACCCACATGTGCGTCGACTCGACGACGCGGGCGGCCACCGACCTCGGTTTCCAGTGCCTGCTGGCGCACGACGCGTGCGCGACCCGGTCGCTGGCGTTCTCGGGCAGCACGATCGCAGCGGAACAGGTGCACCTGGCGTTCCTTGCCGCACTCGACGGACTCTTCGCCAGGGTCCTGCCGGTCGAGGAGCTTTCAGCGATGGTGCGCGCGACATGAGCGCCCGACGTCGCCACCCCGTCGACCGACTCGCCGCGCAGGCCGCAGATCTCTCGATGGCCGTGCCCACCGTCGTTGCGCACCGGGTGGCGCGCATGTCGCAATCGTGGCCGGCGCCCACGGCCGGGGACCGCCGCGAACTGCACCTGATGGGCGCCGAGAAGGTCGCGGCCTTCTGGGAGTCGTGGAACGCGATGATCGTCGAGGGCGCCCACGCGAACCAGCGATTGTGGCTCGCGTGGATGCGATCGTCGTGGATGCCCTGGACGGGGTCGCCCTTCACCCCGGGCGCGGCATCGGCCCGGGTGCAGCGAGCGACGCTCGGCATCCTCGCCAGCGGGCTTGCCCCCGTGCGTCGACGCGCAGTCGGCAACGCGAAGCGACTCGGCCGCGCGAAGCCGCGCTGAGCACCGCTGGCCTGCCGGATCAGGCGGCGGCTCCGGCACCGGCCAGCGGCCCGACGCGCGCGCGGTCGCGCAGCGGCAGGTGCACCGCGACCGCGACCATCGCCAGCGAGGCGTCGGCGATCCACATCCACTCGTAGTGCCCGCTTGCCTCGACCGCCACGCCGCCGAGCCAGACGCCCAGGAAGCTGCCGACCTGGTGGAACAGCATCGTGACGCCGAGCAAGGTCGACAGGTTGGCCGGCCCATACATCCGCGCGATCAGGCCCGCGGTCGGCGGCAGCGTCGCCATGTAGCTCGCGCCCATCCACAGCGCGAACATCAGCAGCACCTCGGGCGTCTTCGGCGCGAGCAGGAAGCACACCACGCCCGCCGCACGCGCCGCGTAGAGCGCCATCAGCATGTGCGGCATCGAGCGCTTCTGGATCATCATGCCCGAGACGAGGCTGCCGGCGATATTGCAGCCGCCGACGATCGCGATCCACGTGCCGGCCAGCGAGGCCGGCAAGCCGCAGGCCTCGATGACGCCGGGCATGTGCGTCGTCATGAAGCTCACGTGGAAGCCGCAGACGAAGAAGCCGGCGGTGACCAGCCAGAAGCGCGGATCCCGCATTGCTGCGCGGCGCACCGCCGCGCGCGGCGCCGCCGGGGCAGGCAGCGTTGCCGGCGTCGCACCGATACCGCCGCCTCTGGCGCGGAACGCGCGCGCCAGCGGCATCGCGGCCAGCGTCAGCAACGCGCCGAGCAGCATCGCGTTCATCCAGCCGGTCATCGCGATCGCCGCCTGTGCCGCCGGCGCGATGGCGAGCTGGCCAGCCGAGCCGCCCGCGCTGACGATGCCGGTCGCCAGCCCGCGCCGCTCCGGCGACACGCGCTGGCTGACGGCGCCCAGCAGCAGCGGGGCGCCGCCGGCCGCCGCGCCGACGGCGCCGCCGAAGGCCAGGACGGCCAGGAAGCTCGGCGCGTTCGGGGCGAGCACGACGGCAACGTTGCCCAGCGCCAGCAAGGCCGCGCCGGCCGCGATGACGCGTGCCGGGCCGTAGCGGTCGGCCAGCATGCCGGCCACGGGCTGCGCGAGGCCCCAGGTCAGCTGTCCGGCGGCCGCTGCCAGGCTCAGCGTCGCCAGCCCGATCGACGTGCTCGAGTTGATCGGCGACAGGAACAGGCCGAACGACGAGCGCTGGCCCATCACGATGGCGAGCAGCACCGCGGCGGGGATCGCATACGCGCCGATCCCGCCCCCGAGGAGCCGGCGGCCGGTCGAGGCGAGCCGTTGCACGTCGAACTCCCGTCTCCGCGCCATGCTCAGCACAGCGCCGGCGCCGGCGCGAGGTCGAGGGCTGCGACAAGCAGCCGGCCGTCGTCGGGATCCATCCCCAGCCGCCAGCCCTGCCCGCGCAGCAACCCGCGCATCTGCTCGTTGTCGGCAAGCACGCTGCCCTCGAGCCGGCGCACGCCGCCGCGGCGTGCGCTGTCGACCAGCGCGCCGAGCAGGTGCCTGCCCAGGCCGACGCCCTGCCAGCGGTCCGCGACCGCCAGCGCGAAGTCGGCGACGTGGGCCTCGCTCGCGTCGCTGCGCCGCACGTAGCGCGCCTCGGCCACCTGGATCTCGCCGCCCTGCTCGTCGAAGGTCTCGGCCAGCAGCGCGAGGTGCGACGCGTAGTCGACCTGCGTCAGGTAGGCGAGGGTCGCGTGCGGCAACTCGCTGAGGGCCGAGTGGAAGCGGCGGTAGCGGCTGGCCGGCGAGAGCGCGCGCACGAAGCGCTGCTGCAGCTCGCCGTCCTGCGGCAACACCGGCCGAACCAGCACGCTGCGCCCGTCGGCCAGCGGCACCCGGTCGATCAGCGCGGCCGGATAGCGATGGATGCGGAACATCGCGGGAGCGTCGATCGCGGCGGCCATCACTTCGCTCCCGCTTTGGCGTCGTGCCGCACGGCGGGCGACATCGCAGCGCGCCATGCGCGCCACGCCCGGACCCACGCCGACGGCCGCTGGCGCCGCAGCGGCTCGAGCGCGCGCATCGTGCTCGGCTCCATCGCCGTGACCAGCGCGCGTCCGTTGCAGCGCAGGCAACGCGACTCGCCTGGCCGCAGGAAGTGGTCGCCGCGCAGCCGGTCCTCGGTCACCCACAGGCAGCCGCGCACGCACACCACCTCGACGTCGAAGGCGTCGTCGAAGACGACCGTGCGGTTGGTGTCGATGTCGACCAGGGCATCGGAGAGGTTCAGTTTCATGGCGGGTCTCCCTGCGAAGGACTTCAGGCGGCCTTGCGCCAGGCGGCGGCGACCTGCCGTGGCCGTTGCGCGTTGACGAAGCCCGCGATCAGCGAATTGACCAGTCCGGCGTGCGTGACCGGTCCCATGTGCCCGACCGCGGGCAGCGTGTAGCGGACCATCTGCAGCAGCGCGGCGCCGAGCAGCTCGCCGACGCGCAGCGGCGGATCGCGCGATTCGGCGCCGCCGATCCACATCGCCGGCATCGGCAGCTTGGCGATCGCCGCCAGCGGCACGCTTTCGGCCGACAGGCAATCGAAGTTCGACAGCACGCCGGGCATGCGCTGCGTCACCACTTCGCGCTGACGCTCGCCCATGGCGGCCCAGGTGCCGGGGCCGGACCAGTAGTCGACGAAGCGCCCGGCCGCCTGCCCGGTGCGACCGGCGGCGAAGTCGGCTGCGAGGCCGTCGGCCACTTCGCGCACCTCGCGCCAGGCCTGCGCGCTGCGCTCGCTGCCGAAGCCAGCTCCGCGGGCGTCGAGGCGCAGCAGCCAGAAGAGCACCGGCTCGTACAGCGCGAGGCTGGCGACTGCGCGTGGATTGCGCAGTGCGGCCAGCAGCGCAACCGCGGCGCCGTAGGAGTGGCCCACCAGATGGGCCGGCGCGCCGGCCATGGCGATCGCCGCTTCGACGATCGCGACGTCCTCGTCGAGACTGTTGCGCGTCGCGCCGCCGCTCAGGTCCGGCGCGTGCACCACGTGCCGCGCACCGAGCGCGCGCGCCAGCGCGCTCCACTGCCGCCCGGAGCCGGCGGAGGCGTGTACGCAAACGATGGCGTTCGCCATGGCACACCCCCCTCAGCCGACGATCGGCGCGAGCGCCTGGCCGATGCGACCGGCCTGCGCGTCGTCGATCAGGCTGCCCAGCACCTGCTGGAAACGCGGCTCCTGGACACCGGAGCCGATGTACTGCCAGCGGTAGGCCTTGAGCACTGCGGCGTAGAGCCCGTCGACCTCGGCCTGCGACAGTTCGCGCCCGAGGATCGACACGAAGTAGTCGACGTCGGCCTTCGACTGCAGCTGCAGGATGCCGTCGACGGCCCAGACCAGCGCGATCAGGTCGTCGACCGCCGCGTCGCGCTGCGCCGACGTGAGCTTCGCGTCTTCGCGCACCCACTCCAGCTCGTCGAGGATCGCGTGCTGCGACTCCTCCTTCCAGTGGTACAGGAAGACGTCGCGGTACAGCTCCGACAGGTGCTCGTCGGGCTCGATGCTCGAGCGGTAGTGCGCCTGCGTGAACAGCTCGATGTCGCAGGTCAGCGCCAGCACTGCCCAGGTCGAGCGCGCAAGAACGACGGCGGCCACCTCGTTGGGGTCGGGCAGGAAGACGTAGCCGGGAGGCATCTGCTCGGACGCGAGCGCCTCGATGCGGCGGAACAGCTCCTGGTGCTTCAGCTCCTCGTCCGAGAAGCGCACCAGCGCCTCGAGCGCGGTCTGGTCGCCGAACCAGTGCTCCCGGGTGGTCTCGAGCACCTTGGCGCCGATGAAGCGCTCGACCAGGCCGAACACGTTCGCGTAGGTGCGGCCCTGGACCTGGCCGAGCAGGCGGCGCTCGTCGTCGTCGAGGAACTCGATCTGGTCGACCTGCGACAGGCCGTCGGGCAGGAACTTCTTGCCGAAGTCGAAGCGCCGGCCGCGGATCACGTCGCGGTCGATGTCCCAGCGGATGCGCTTCGAGACCTCGATGCACCTGGCATAGCGCCTGGTGTCCAGCGCCGGCGGTCGCAGCTGCTCCTGAGTCATGTCCATCGTGCTCACTCCAGTCGGTCTCGGGTTGGGTCGGTCCTTCCTCGCGCCGCGTCGAACGGGTCGACCACGGCACGAGGCGCAGTCTGCGAGCGCAAGGTATTCGCGCGATTTCCGCGGCGAAACGCTGTGTTGCCGCTTTGTATGGGGCGCCGTGCGCCGCTATACTCGGTCGCACCCCGGCCGCAGGCGCCCGGGGCACTCCGAAGCCGCCCATCGACGAGGAATTGCCGACGTGCCCGACGCAGGACGCGTGCTCGTGGTCGACGACGACGCCGCCGTGCGCGAGATGCTCACCGAGTACCTCGCTTCGCACGGCTACGAGGTCGCCGCGGCCGACAGCGGGCCGGCAATGCGCGCCGAGATCGAGCGCGCGCTGCCCGATGTCATCCTGCTCGACGTGCAGCTGCCCGGCGAGGACGGACTGACGCTGGCGCGCTTCCTGCGCGAGCGCTACGACGTCGGCATCATCATGGTCACCGGGGCGACCGACCCGGTCGATCGCGTCATCGGGCTGGAGGTCGGTGCCGACGACTACATCGGCAAGCCGTTCGACCCGCGCGAACTTCGCGCGCGCGTCAAGAGCGTGCTGCGCCGCATGCAGGCACGGCCCGCGGCCGCCGCGCAGGCACCGGCCGCCGCGGCACCCGCCGCCGCCGGCAACCCGCGCCGCGTCCCGATGGCCGGCTGCACGCTCGACGTCGACTCGCACCAGCTGTTCGATCGTGACGGCCGCGAGATCCCGATCACGACGATGGAGTTCGACCTGCTGAAGGTCTTTGCCGCGCACCCGAACCAGGTGCTGTCGCGCGACCGGCTGCTGACGCTGACACGCAACCGCGAGTGGGAGCCCTTCGACCGCTCGATCGACATCCGGATCGCCCGGCTGCGTCGCAAGGTCGAAGCCGATCCGGAGAACCCGCAGGCGATCCGCACCGTTCGCGGCGTCGGCTACATGTACGTGCCGCCCGCTTTGTAACCGGCGTGTTTCGATGGTTTCGGCCGCGTAACGTTTCCCCGCGGCCGGCCGGCCCGCCCCTAGACTGGGCGTGTCTTCGCTGCCATCCCTGGGGGCCGGTCATGACTCGATCCCTGCCCGTCTTCGACGACCTGATCGTCAGCGACGCCCTGCCGACGCTGTTGGTCGGCGACGCGATCGACGGCTGCAACGAGGCCGCCCGCGCGTTGTTCGGTTCGGGCGAGGAGCTGCTGTGCAGCCTGCCGCTCGCTTCGTTGCTGCCCGCGGTCCAGCCCGACGGCAGCGACTCGATGCGCTCGTGGTACGAGCGCGTCGAAGCGGCGCGCGGCGGGCTGACGCAGTGGTTCCTGTGGCAGTTCGTCCGCAACGACGGCGGACTGATCGACTCGCTGGTCCACCTCGAAGTCGTGCCCGAGGCCGGCGCGCCCGGATTCCGCGCGCCGGTGCGCGCGCGCCTGCGCGACCTGACCCAGTTCCGGGGCATCGAGTGGACGCGGATGCAGCAGGCGCTGTCGGGTACCGCGGCGATCGTGTTCGCGAAGGACACCGAAGGCCGCTACCTGTTCGCGAACCGGCAGTTCGCCGAGATGGCGGGGTGCCCGCTCGCCGACGTCATCGGCCGGCGCGACATCGAGGTGCTGGCGCCGAAGCTCGCCGAGGAGTACCGGCGCAACGATTCCCTGGTGCTCGCCGAGCGCCGCCCGCTCGACTTCGAGGAGCACGGCGAAATCGACGGCGAAGCGCGCATCTACCTGACGCTCAAGTTCCCGCTGCTTCGCGCCGACGGCAGCGCCTACGGCGTCTGGGGCATTGCCACCGACATCACGGCGCGCAAGCGCACCGAGGAAGCGCTGCACCACGCGGCGCTGGCGGTCGCGCAGGCCGACGGCGAAGGGCTCGTGCAGGCGCTCACCCGCTACCTGGCCACGATCCTGAAGGTGGACATCGCGCTGATCGGGGTCATCGAGGGCGAAGGCGACGGGCGCATGGTGCGCACCATCGGCCGCTACGGCGACGGCGTCTACCTCGAGAACTTCACCTACCCGCTGAGGACGACCCCGTGCCAGACGGTGCTCGACGGCTTCCGCTGCTATCCGAGCGGCGTCCGCGAAGCGTTCCCGAACTCGCACGGGCTCGGGCCGGCGCGCATCGAAGGGTACGCGGGCTACCCGCTTCGTGGTTCGGACGGCCAGCTGCTCGGCGTGATCGCGGTGCTGTCGCGCGCACCGCTCGAAAACGAGGCGCTGATCGAGTCGGTGCTGCGAATCTTCGCCGGCCGCGCGGCCGGCGAGATCGAGCGTCGGCGCGCCGAGGACGCGCTGCGGCTGTCGGAGGCCAGCTATCGCGCGATGTTCGACGCCAGCGAGGACGCGATCCTGGTGCACGACTGGGACACCGGCGCGATCGTCGACGTCAATCCCA
>DAORSF010000004.1:0-22283 GCA_035443405.1 Burkholderiaceae bacterium
CGGTCCGAGCAAGGCCCCGGCTGCCGTCGGCACCAGCAGCCCGAGCACGTACCAGGTCGCCAGGAACGGCGCGGCCAGTTCCGGGCAGTGCAGCGTGTAGACCAGCGCCCCGACCGCGCCGGCCATCAACCCCGAGACCGCGCCCGCCAGGCGCAGCCGCGTCGGCGCGAGGCCCTTCATCGCCCACATCGCCGTCGCCCACACCGGCGCCGACAGCACGGTGATGTTCAGCGGGCACGACGCCCAGGTCTCGCCGAAGACCAGCGCACTGCGCTGGTCCGGCTCGGCGGCGAGCAGCACCGCGCCCGCCAGCGCCCAGATCGCCAGCAGCGGCGCTGCGAGCCCGAGCGGCGCGCCGCCGAGCGGCACGCCGGGCTGCGACAGCCTGAGTGCCGCGACGACGCTGGCGGCGGCGAGCGCGGCGACGAACGCGAACTTGACCCAGAACATCGGCAGGGCGGTCGCCTGCACGAGGTCGTCGCGCACGCCGAGCAGCACCGCCATCAGCAGCGACGCGCCGAGCGCGCCCCAGCCGACCGCCAGCGCGAAGCGACGGCTCGCCGCCGGCCGTTCGACCGGGGCGGCGCCGGTGGCCAGCATCGTCACCAGGTCGTCGGTCTTCACTTCATGCTCCGGATCTTCGCGGCCAGCGCCTTCAGGCCGCGATGCACGCCGACCTTGACCGCCGACACCGACATGCCGGTCAGGCGCGCGGTCTCGAGCACCGACAGGCCCTCGATCTTGACGTGCACGATCGGCAGTCGCTGGCGGTCGGGCAGCGACTGCAGCAGCACCGCGAGGTCGCGGCGCGCCTCGCTCGCGTCGGCATCGCTGGCCGCCAGCAATTCCCCGGCGTCGTCGATCGGATCGGTGATCGCCTCGTGCCGCGCGCGGCGCCGCAGCCAGTCGACGAACTTGTACTTCGCGATCGCGTGCACCCACGCGGTCAGCGGCTGGTCGGGATCGTAGGTGTGGCGCTGGTTGTGCACCGCGAGCAGCGTCTCCTGCACCAGGTCCTCCACTTCGTCGGGCGCGCGCGTCAGGCGCTTGCGGAAATACGCGCGCAGGTGAGCGCCCAGTTCCTTCAGGAACCCGTGGTAGGCGCTGGACTCGCCCGCCAGGCCGCGAACCAGTGCCTCGCGCAGTCGATGCTCGGTCGCATTCGGCGGGCCTCCCATGCCAGTTCGTTGCATCGCGGGTTCCGGTTACAGCCCGACTCGTCAATCGAAACCCGAGCATATCGAAACCCGAGCATGGCGAAACCCGAGCATATCGCGCCGGCGGCTGTAACCGTCGCGGGCTGCGCACCGAACTTGTCTGCAGGCCCGTCGCCCGGTCGCCCCGGCGGCAACCGGATGGCGCGGTCGCTTTCGTCCCTCGTCGAACCCCTCATCAGGAGACCCAGTCATGTCACGTCAATCGATCGCCGTCACCGTCTTCGCGCTCGGCGCCCTCGCCGCCGGCGCCGCGCTGGCCGCCGACGACAAGAAGCCCATGGACGACAAGAGCGCGATGGAGAAGTGCTACGGCGTCTCGCTCGCCGGCAAGAACGACTGCAAGGCGGGCCCCGGCACGACTTGCGCCGGTACCGCGAAGGTCGACTACCAGGGCAACGCGTGGAAGTACGTTGCCAAGGGCACCTGCACCACGATCACGACGCCCAAGGGCATGGGCTCGCTCGCCGAAATGAAGCGCTGACCATGGCGCCGTCCGCGGGCCTCGGGCTCAAGCCCGAACACTTCGACGCCGCGCTCGGGTGCGCCGCGGACGGGCTGTGGTTCGAGGTGCATCCCGAGAACTACATGGCGGCGGGCGGGCCGCGCCCGGCCTGGTTGCGCGCGATACGCTCGCGTCATCCGGTCGCGTTGCACGGGGTCGGCCTGTCGCTGGCCGCCGACGCCGATCCGGATCCGGCGCACCTCGAGCGCCTCGCGGCGCTCGCGCGGCAGATCGAGCCGATGCTGGTGTCCGAACACCTGGCCTGGTCGTCCTGGCGCGGTGCCTACCTGCCCGACCTGCTGCCGTTCCCGCGCACACGCGCCGCGCTGGCACGAATCGTCGGCAACGTCGGCCGCGTGCAGGATCGTCTCGGCCGCCGCATCGCGATCGAGAACCCGTCGCACTACCTGCGCATCGACGGTCACGAGTTCGACGAAATCGCCTTCCTGGCCGAGCTGGCGCGGCGCAGCGGCTGCGGCGTGCTGCTCGACGTCAACAACGTCTTCGTCAGCGCCAACAACCTCGGCTTCGACGCGACCGAGTGGATCGATGCGTTCCCCGGCGCGCTGGTCGAAGAGATCCACCTCGCCGGTCATTCGCGCGATCCGGTACACGGCGCCGCGCTGCTGATCGACTCGCACGACGCGGCGATCGACGAGGCCGTCTGGACGCTGTACCGCCGACTCGTCGCGCGGATCGGCCCGCGCCCGACGCTGATCGAGCGCGACGACAACCTGCCCGCGTTCGACGCGCTGCTCGACGAACGCGGGCAGGCGCACGCGATCCTCGCATCGGCATCGCGACGCGACGCCGAACTGACCGAGGCCGCATGAACGGCCCCGCCTTTGCGGATGGAGCGCATCCGCTCGCTCGATTCCAGGACGCATTCCTGCGCGCGCTGCTGGCCGACGCGCCGGCGCCGAGCGGCGACGCGACGATCGCCAACCTGTGCCGCCAACCGGGTTTCGCCGTCTACCGCAACACTTCGGTCAAAGGCTGCATCGACGCGCTGCAGGCCAACTACCCATCGGTCGCCCGGCTGGTCGGCGACGAGTGGTTTCGCGCGGCCGCCGCCTTCTACGTGCGCCACGCGCCGCCGACACAGCCGTGCCTGGTCGACTACGGCGAGGGCTTCGCCGGCTTTCTCGCCGGTTTTCCGCCGGCCGCGGCCTTGCCCTACCTGCCCGACGTCGCCAGGCTCGACCGGCTCTGGACAGCGGTACACCTGGCCGCCGACGAGCCGCCGCTGGATGCCGCGCGCGTCGCCGAGCTGGCACCGGGCGAGCTCGCGGACGCGGCGATGACGCCGAACGCCGCAGCGCGCTGGGCGTGGTTCGACCGGCACCCCGCGTTCAGCATCTGGTGCCACGCGCGCACCGAAGACGCCCCGGACACCGGTTCGTGCCCCTCGTTCGAACCCGCATGGCGGGCCGAGGGCGCACTGCTCGCGCGCCGCGGCCACGCCGTCCGCTGGATCGCGCTCGAGCGCGCCGAATGCGCGTTCCTCGACGCCTGCGCGGCCGGGCGGACGCTCGGCGAGTGCGCGACGGCAGCGCTCGCCGCCGACCCGGGCGCCGACCTCACCGCCGCGATGGCGAAGCTGCTGAGCGCCGGCGCGTTCGGACGCCTGCATCGATCCTCCCACCCGCTGGAGCCGACGACATGAACCACGCGATGCCTGCCGCCGCCACCCCCACCCGCGGCTCGCGACCCGGTAGCCACTGGTCGCGAACCTGTGATCGACTCGAGCGTTGGGGGAGCGACACCGTCCTTGCCCTGATTGCCCGCTTCGCGATCGCCGGCATCTTCTGGATGTCGGGCCGCACCAAGGTCGACGGCTGGCTCACCGTGTCGGACAGCGCCCGCGCGTTGTTCGCCGAGGAATACCGCGTGCCGCTGCTGCCGCCCGAACTGGCCGCGCACCTGGCGACCTACGCCGAGCACCTCTTTCCGGTCCTGCTCGTGCTCGGGCTGCTGACGCGGCTTTCGGCGCTGGCACTGCTGGCCATGACCGCCGTGATCCAGGTCTTCGTGTACCCGGACGCCTGGCCCACGCACCTGTCCTGGGCCGGCCTGCTGGTCCTGCTGGTCGCGCGCGGCGGCGGGGCAGTGTCGACGGATCGCCTGCTGGGGATTCGCTAGGCATCGCGCCGGCGGGGCTGCGGCAGTCGTGAGAGACTTCCGCGATGCTGAGAGCGATCCGCGATTTCTTCGAGCGCAACATCGCGTCGCCGCAGCGCGAGGGCGCCAGCCACACGATCGAGCTGGCGACCGCGGCGCTGCTCGCCGAGGTCGCGCGAATCGACGGCGGCATCGACGAGGCCGAGCGCGCGATCGCGTTGCGCGCCATCGACGAGAAGCTCCATTTGTCGCGCGACGAAGCGGCTGCGCTGCTCGATCTCGCCGCCGAGGAGATGCGGCAGGCGACCGACTACTTCCAGTTCACGTCGCTGGTCAACCGTCACTTCTCGCAGGACCAGAAGGTGCGGATCGTCGAGCTGATGTGGCAGGTCGCCTGGGCCGACGATCGGCTCGACGACCACGAGCTGCACCTCATCCGGCGGATCGCCGACCTGCTGCACGTGCCGCACCACGACTTCATCGCAGCGAAGCTGCGGGCGCAGCGCGCGCGCCCTGGCTAAGCGGCGATGCAGCGCGCCGCTACCTGCGCAGCAGCGCGGCGTGGTGCCGCAAGTGCTGGCCGACGAAACTCTGCACGAACCAGTAACCGTGGCCGTAGCCGTCGCGCATGTTCAGCGTCAGCGGCGTGCCCGACGCCCGGCACGCCTCGACCAGCCGATCGGGCATCAGCTGCGAATCGAGGTACTCGTCGGCGGTGCCCTGGTCGACCAGGATGCGTGTTGCGAACCCGCGTCGCGCCGCCAGTTCGCTCGCGTCGTACTGTGCCCATTCGGCACGGTCGTCGCCGAGGTAGCCGCCGAACGCCTTCTGTCCCCACGGGCACTGCGACGGCGCCGCGATCGGCGCGAACGCCGAGACCGACCGATACCGCTCGGGATTGCGCAGCGCGCAGACCAGCGCACCATGCCCGCCCATCGAATGCCCGCAGATGCCCTGCGCGTCGGCGGCGGGAAATCGCGCCCCGACCAGCGCGGGGAGTTCCTGCGTCACCCAGCTGTACATGTGGTAGTGCTTCGACCACGGCGAAAAGGTCGCGTCGACGTAGAAGCCGGCGCCGAGGCCGAAGTCCCAGTGCGCGTCGTCGCCCGGCAGGCGCACGCGCGGACTGGTGTCGGGCGCGACCAGCATCAGGCCCAGCTCGGCCGCGACGCGCTGGGCGCCGGCCTTGATCGCGAAGGTCTCCTCGGTGCAGGTGAGCCCCGCGAGGTAGTACAAGACCGGCACGTGGCCCTTGGCGGCCTGCGGCGGCCGGTACACCGAGAAGCGCATTTCCGACGCGCAGACCGCGGAGGCGTGCGCGTAGAAGCCCTGCACGCCGCCGAAGCAGGCGTGCTCGGCAAGCACGCGAAATCCGTCTCCGGACGCCATCAGTAGACCACCACGCTGCGGATCGACTCGCCGCTGTGCATCAGGTCGAACGCGTCGTTGATCTTCTCCAGCGGCATCGTGTGCGTGATCAGGCTGTCGATGTCGATCCTGCCTTCCATGTACCAGTCGACGATCTTCGGCACGTCGGTGCGCCCTCGCGCGCCGCCGAACGCCGTGCCCTTCCAGACGCGCCCGGTCACCAGCTGGAACGGGCGCGTCGCGATCTCCTGCCCGGCGCCGGCCACGCCGACGATGACCGAAACGCCCCAGCCGCGATGGCAGCACTCGAGCGCCTCGCGCATCAGCTTCACGTTGCCGACGCACTCGAAGCTGTAGTCGGCGCCGCCATCGGTCAGCTCGACCAGGTGCGCGACCAGGTCGCCCTGCACGTCGCTCGGGTTCACGAAGTGCGTCAGCCCGAACCTGCGCGCCAGCGCCTCGCGCTGCGGGTTCAGGTCGACGCCGATGATGCGGCCCGCGCCGACCATCCGCGCGCCCTGCACCACGTTCAGCCCGATACCGCCGAGCCCGAAGACGACCACGTTGGCGCCCGGCTCGACCTTTGCGGTGTTGATCACCGCGCCGAGGCCGGTGGTGACGCCGCAGCCGATGTAGCAGACCTTGTCGAACGGCGCGTCCTCGCGGATCTTCGCCACGGCGATCTCGGGCAGCACCGTGTAGTTCGCGAACGTCGAGCAGCCCATGTAGTGGTGGAGCTTGCGGCCGCCGATCGAGAAGCGGCTGGTGCCGTCGGGCATCACGCCCTTGCCCTGCGTCGCGCGGATCGCGGTGCACAGGTTGGTCTTGCGCGACAGGCACGACTTGCACTGCCGGCATTCGGGCGTGTACAGCGGGATCACGTGGTCGCCCTTCTTCACCGACGTGACCCCGGGCCCGACGTCGACCACGATTCCTGCGCCCTCGTGGCCGAAGATCGCCGGGAACAGCCCTTCCGGGTCGGCGCCCGAGCGCGTGAACTCGTCGGTGTGGCAGACGCCGGTGGCCCGGATCTCGACCAGCACTTCGAAGGCGCGCGGCCCGTCGAGCTGGACGGTTTCGATCACCAGCGGCTTGCCTGCTTCGTAAGAGACTGCTGCGCGCACGTCCATCGATCGACCCCTTGCATCATGGCAACGACCTGCGATGATAGCGGTCGCCGACGCGCGCGCGTCGCTCCGGGCCACGGCGCGACGCGCGCCGGGCCCGGCACCGTCGAATTCCCCCCACCACGGAAACGCCCCATGTCCCTCTCGATGTACGACGCCAGCATCCCGATCTACTCGCAGATGCTCGGCGCGCTCGACAAGATCCTCGCCAAGGCCGAGGCGCACGCCGAAGCGCGCAAGATCGACCCGAAGGTGCTCGCGCAGGTGCGCCTGTTTCCCGACATGCTGCCGCTCGCCTCGCAAGTGCGCATCGCCTGCGACACCGCGAAGCTGGGGGTGGCGCGCATCACCGGGCTCGAAGCGCCGAAGTTCGAGGACAACGAGCAGACGCTGGCCGAGCTGCGCGAGCGCATCGCGAAGACCCTCGACTTCATCGGCGGCGTACCGCGCGACAAGGTCGACGGCCAGGAAGATCGCGACGTCGTCGTGCCGCTGCGCGATCGCAAGCTCGAGTTCAAGGGCAAGGATTTCCTGCTGCGCTGGTCGCTGCCGAACTTCTTCTTCCACGTGACGACCGCGTACGGCCTGCTGCGTCACAACGGGCTGGAGATCGGCAAGCCGGACTACCTGGGCCGAAACTGAACTGACAGGGGCGCCACGGCGGGGCGCCGTGCGTCCCGGTGGATCGCCCGATCGTCCGGCCGGCGCGCTCCTGCGGCGCGAGGCGTCCAACATGGCAGCTGGACTCCCGACAGACCGGAACCCGATGGCATCCCACGGGCATCCGGCATTGCCCGCTGCCCACGGTGGAACCACCTGCCAATTGGAGAGAACTGCCCGCGCGACTGCGCTGGTCGCGATCGGCCGGCATTGCGGTCGTGCTCGCCGGGATGTGGTCCGTCGTCCTGTGGATCGCATTGGCCGACCCCGAGCGCCGCGTCGGCGCGGGCATCGCGGCATTGGCGCTTCTGCTGGCCGGCTCGGCACTGCATGCGTGGCTGCGCCAGAGCGGCCTGCTGGCCGCCTTCGCTGCGTGGACGGCATCGCTGTCGCTCTGCGCCGCTGCGTCGGGCTGGGATCTCGCCTGGCTGGCTGGACCGACGTCGGCCGACGGGGGGACGACGCTGCGACTGGCCGCGTACACGGCTCACCTGGCGACCACGATTTCGCTGCTCGTCGCCCTGTTCGGACAGGATCTCGCCTCCCCGCGGCTGCGCCGCTGGATCGGGTGGGTGCCGGCGGCCGGCGGCATCGCGGCGCTCGTCTTCCTCGCGCTGCCGCAGCCGCTCGCTCCCGCCGGCCTGCCCTACGCCGCCGGCCTGGTCAGCGTCATCGTCCTGTTCGCGTCGCTGCACACGATGGCGGCGACGCATGCCGCGCAGCTGTCGGTCTTCATCGTCGGCTGGGCCGCGCACGCCGCCGGGGCCATGTACGAATCGCTCACGCCGACCGGTTCACCCGGTTCGCCGGGCTCGCTTGCGGCGGGCAGCGGCACGATCGTGTTCGCGCTGGCGGTCGGCGGGATCGTCGCCCGGAGACTGCGCGCCGAAGCCCGGCAACGTGACCAGGCCGAACGCAACGCCCTCGACGCCGCGCGCAAGTACCGGCACGTCTACTACACGGCGCCGGTGGCGCTGATCTCCGCCGACCTGCTCGGGCAGATCCTGCGCTGGAACGACCAGGCGGGCCGGCTTTTCCGCACCGAGCTCAGGCAGGGGCGGGTGAACACGCTGGTTGGCGTGATGGGCGCCGAGCGCGCCGGGACGCTGATCGCCGATGCGACGACCACCGGGCGGCATCGCTCTGAACTTCACGTCCGGTTCGACGAGGCCGAGGGCGGGATGCGGATCTTCGCGATCGACGCACTGCAAGCCGCGGACGCGATCGAGATCACGCTGGTCGACATCACCGAGCGCAGCCTGCTCGCGCGCACGCTGGAACACATGGCGTACCACGACGCGCTGACCGATCGGCTGAATCGCCGCGGCCTGGAACGCGAGATCGAGCGGCTCACCCGGGCGGTCGCCAGGGGCGAGCCGGCTTCGCTGATCTTCGTCGACCTCGATCGCTTCAAGGCGATCAACGACGCATTCGGGCACACCGCCGGCGACACGGTCGTGACCGAGGTGGCCAACCGTCTGGCCGCCGCGCTGCCCGAGTCGGCGCACGTCGGCCGACTCGGCGGCGACGAGTTCCTGGTGGCGGTGCCCGACTGCCCGCTGGACCGGGCGCGCTCGATCGCGCAAGCGCTGGCGAGGCGCGTCATCGACGAGCCCTACGACGTCGACGGCAAGCGCCTGCGCATCGAGGCGGGCCTGGGAATCGTCGAGATCGCCGCCGACATGCGCGTGCCTGAACTCATCGCGTACGCGGACGCCGCCTGCGCCGAAGCGAAGAAGGGGCGCAGCGGCCGCATCGTCGCGGCCGAATCGTCGCGCGAGCACCTCGCACGCTACCGGGCGGAGATCGCCCTCGGCGCCCGATTGCGCTCGTGCCTGCCGATCGAACGGATGAGCGTCCATGCACAGCCGATCGTAGCGCTGAGGGGAGACCCGCGCGTCCTCTCGTACGAGGTGCTGCTGCGCGAGCGCGACGAGCACGGGCAGATGGCGCCGCCGACCCGGCTGATCGCCGCCGCCGAGCGGCACGGCGCGATGGGCGCAATCGACCGGTTCATGCTGGAGAGCACGCTTCAGCACCTCGACCGCCATCGCCGGCACGCAGGCGCGCTCGGCTTCGTGACGGTCAACCTGAGCGGGACCTCGCTGAACGACGACCGCTTCCTCGCGGACGTCCACTCGATGCTCAGCCAGCACTCCGCCGTGGCCTCGAGGGTCTGCCTCGAGATCACCGAATCGGTCGCGCTGTACGACATCCGCAACACGCGCCGTTTCGTCGACCGGATGCACTCGCTGGGCGTGCGGATCGCGCTCGACGACTTCGGCGCCGGCTATTCGTCGTTCGCGTACCTTCGCGAATTGCCTGCCGCGCTGATCAAGATCGACGGCCAGTTCACGCTCGGCATCGACCGCCACCCGAAGAACCAGGTCATCGTCCGCAGCATCGGCCGGTTGGCCGAGGAACTCGGGATGGCCTGCCTGGCCGAGTGGGTCGAAGACTGCGCCGCGCTCGAAACGCTGCTGGCACTGGGCCTCGACTACGCGCAGGGCTTCGTGTTTTCGAAGGCCCAGCCGATCGAGGCGTGGCTGACGCAGGCCGTGGACCTGCAGCCCCTCGAGCAGGCGCGTCGTCGCGCTTCCGGCGATGCTGCGACCGGTCGCCCTCGCCGCATGCGCAGCGCCGTCGAGGACGAACGCACACCCGTGGTGCCCGGTTGAACGCGCCCACCGAGCACGCGGCAGAGCGGCAGGATGCCGCCGTCCCACTCTCGCCCGGCCGGCGACTGGGCGACTTCCTGCTGACCCGGGTCGTCGGCCAGGGCGGCTTCGGCATCGTCTACGAAGCCGAGGACCTGTCGCTGCAACGGCGCGTGGCGATCAAGGAGTACATGCCGTCGCAACTGGCGACGCGAATCGACGAGGAGCGCGTCCATCCGATCTCCAGCCGCTACGCGAAGAGTTTCGCGCTCGGGCGGCGCAGCTTCGTCGGCGAAGCGCGCCTGCTGGCGCAGTTCCGCCACCCGGGACTGCTCGAGGTGCTGCATTTCTGGGAGCAGAACGGCACCGCGTACATGGTGATGCCGTTCTACGAAGGCATGACGCTCGACCGCGTGGTCGCGAGCAAGCCGGGCATCGTGACCGAGCAGTGGCTGAAGGACACGATCGCTCCCGTTCTCGATGCGCTCGAGCACATGCATGCGGCCGACTGCTATCACCGAGACGTCTCCGCCGACAACATCCTCATCCTCGACGGCGGCAAGGCCTTGCTGCTCGATCTCGGTGCCGCGCGCCGCGTGATCGGCGACACCGAACGGGCGCTCACCGTGATGCTGAAGCCGGGCTATGCACCGATCGAGCAATACGCCGACGACCCGGCCTGCCGCCAGGGCCCGTGGACCGACATCTACGCGCTGGCGGCGGTGTTGTACTTCGCAGTGAGCGGACGCATGCCGCAGGCCTCTGCGTCGCGAGTCATGCACGACTCTCTGCCGCCGCTGGGGTCGCTGCAGCCGCCGGGTTACCGGCTCGCCTTCCTCGAGGCGATCGACCGCGGCTTGTCCATACGGCCCGAGCGCCGGCCGCGCTCGATCGCCGAGTTCCGTGCCCTGCTGTACGGCGGTCCGGCCACCGGCGGCAGCGGGCACGACGCCGCACGCTTGCCCTCCAGGCTCGCAGCGCCCCGCGACGCCACGCAGGCCGCGTCTCGCCCGCACCGGCTTCGCATCCCGGGGCCGTGGCTGGCCTTCGTCGCCGTCGCGGCGCTCACGGCGGGCCTGGCCTGGTTCGGCCAGCCCGCCGGTGCGGACCGGGTTCCGGCGCGGCCATCGGCCGCAGCGCCACCCTCGGCGCCTGCGACGCGCACGGAGGATGCCCGCCCGGACGCCGCCGTCGCATGGACGTCCCCCGCCTCGCCGAACGAGCCCGCCCCGATACCCCCGGCCGCCGCGGCGGCGAAGGCGGATTCCGGCCGTCGCGCCGCCGCGCCGACCGCGGCGGCCAGGTCGACCGGCACCGTCCGGCTGGCGATCGCGCCGTGGGGCGAAGTGTTCGTCGATGGAGCGAGCAAGGGAGTCACGCCACCCCTCAAGGAACTCGCGCTGAGCCCCGGGCGGCACCGAATCGAGATCCGCAACCCTGCCGCGGCCAGCGTGACTCGCGACGTGACGATCAGCGCCGGCGGGCGGACCGTGATCTCGCATCGCTTCAGGTGATCGGCCCGACCGCCGATCGGTGCCAAGCGCTCGACATGAAGGATTGCGCATGAACAGGATATCGATGCTCGGGATGACGATCGCGCTTCTGGCGCTCGCCGGCTGCAGCACGATCGGCGACATCGGCCGCAAGGTCGGACTCGGCGCAGAGTCGCCAGCCGGGCAGAAGGTCGCCGAAGGGGTCTCGCTCTACGACCAGGGCAACTTCGCCGGCGCCATCCGGGTGCTGCAGTCGCCGGAGATCGCCGGCGGCGACGTCGAAACGCGCGTCCGCGCGAGCAAGTACCTGGCCTTCAGCTACTGCGTCACGCAGCGACGCGCCGCGTGTCGACGTTCGTTCGATGCCGCGCTGAAGCTGGACGCCACGTTCGAACTGAAGCCGGCCGAGGCAGGACACCCGATCTGGGGCCCGGTGTACGCCCAGGCCCGCAAGGCAGCCGACCAGCGTCGCGACCTTCGCTGAACCCCGTGCCGCGTCCCGCGTGACGCTGGAGCGAGGCGTGCGCCTTCGCGCTAGCGCCGACCGGGCAACCCACCGGCGTCGGCCCGGTGCAACGACCACCCTGCGCCGGCATCCCGTGCCAGCGCGTCGGCCAGCCACGGCAGCGCCTCGCGCAACGCGGCCTGCAGCGTCCACGGTGGATTGACGACGAACATCCCGCTGCCGTGCAGGCCGAGGCCGTCGGGCGACGGCGCGCGCACCGCCAGCGTTGCGTGCAGCCAGCGCAGCCCCGGCATCCGCTGCAGCTTGCGCGCCAGTTCGAGCGACTCGCGGCGCTGCACCTGCGGATACCAGATCGCATAGCAGCCGGTCGCGAAGCGGCCCAGCGCGTCGCGCAACGCCGTCGCCGCGCGCGCGTAGTCGCGCTTGTCCTCGTACGACGGATCGATCAGCACCAGCGCCCGGCGCGGCGGCGGCGGCAGCAGCGCCTTGAGGCCGGTGAAGCCGTCGCCCGGTTGCACCAGCGTGCGGCGCGTCGCGTCGCGGCCGGCCTCGGCGACGTTGTTCGCGAGCACGCGGAACTCGCTGGGGTGCATCTCGAAGAGCCTGAGCCGGTCGCCAGCGCGCAGTTGCCCCAGTGCCACGAACGGCGAGCCCGGATAGTGCCGCAGCACGCCGTCCGGATTCACCGCGCGGACGGCCTCGAGATAGTCGGCCACCGGCGACGGCGCATCCTTGCGCGACCACAGCGCGCCGATGCCGCCGGCGAACTCGCTGCGCTTGGCCGCCCAATCGCCTTCGAGCGAATAGAGACCGGCGCCGGCATGCGTGTCGATCACCCAGAACGGCGTGTCCTTCTGCACGAAGTGCCGCAGCAACTGGACCAGCACGACGTGCTTGAGCACGTCCGCGTGGTTGCCGGCGTGAAAGGCGTGTCGATAGCTGAACATGCCCGGATCATGCCGTATCGCGACGCCGGCGTCGTTGCTGCATCCCGTCGATCGGCGGTGCGTCGACGGCGCCCGCGGCGCGGCGAGGCGCCGCGCCGCGGTCCTTGCCGCTCAGTCCAGCGTCAGGCTGAGCTTCGCCCAGACGAAGCGGCCCGGCTCGTTGACCCGCGTCGTCGGCGCATCGTAGCCGGCCACCGCCGCGGCCGCGCGACTGATGTGCTCGGCGTAAGCGCGGTCGAAGACGTTGTCGATCCCCGCCGAGACCAGCGCGCGCTTGCCGATCCGGTAACTCGCGTTCAGCGCCAGCGTCGCAAAGCCGGCGGTCGGGCCGATGTCCTGGCCGACGATGCTGCCGTAGTTCACGTGGACCCGGTCCTGCCTGCGCACGACGCGCGCCAGCCCCCCGAAGGTCCACCGCCCCGTGTCGTGGCCGAGGCCGATCTTGAGCTCGTCAGGCGGCGTCTGTGCGAGCGGGACGTTCATCGTGTCGTTGTTGGCACGCACGTGCGCGTAGCTGCCGCGCAGCGTCCAGGCCGCGGCGAAGCGCCACGCCAGGTCGGCCTCGAAGCCGTAGCGGGTCGCATCGACGTTGGCGGTCGTGCATTTGGCCGGGTTCGACCCGCACGAGCCCGGGGCCGTCGGGTTCACGAAGGTGAGCACGAAGTCGTCGATGCGCGAGTAGAACGCCGACACCGATCCGGTCAGGTTGCGCTCGGTCCAGATCAATCCCGCGTCGAGCTGCGTGTTGCGCTCCGGGTCGATGCTTCGCGTGGCGGTCAGTCCGTTGTAGGTGGTCGCCTCCCAGTGATCCATCGGCCGTTCGCCGTAGCCCAGGCCGACGTAGGCGGTTGCCGGCCGGCCCTGCAGGTCGCGCTCGTAGCGCAGGAAGCCGCTGGTCAGCGACTCGTCGGCGCTGCCCATCGCGGCACCGGTCGCCGCATTGAAGCGATCTGCCGAATAGCGGTCGTGCCGCAAGCCGGCGACCAGTCGCTCGGATGCCGACAGCGCGCGCACCAGTTCGCCGAAGGTGCCCTGCGTGGTCGACTCGAAGTCCCTGGCGCGCGGACGCGAGTCGACGCTGACCGGCACCGGACCGCTGTAGGCGCGCAAGGCATGGGCGTTGTCCTGCAGGTCGAGCCCGACGGTGAGCACCGATGCGTCGCCGAGTGCCAGCTCGGCGCTGGTGCGCGCGCCGACGGTCTCGCGATCGGGGTTGTTCCACGAGAAACTCGCCGCCGGCGGCCTGGTGCGCAGCGAGTAGTTGTCCATCACGTGGTCGATGTAGTTCCAGTTCAGCTGCACGTCGAACTTGCGCAGCAGCGGCGAGACGCGCTTCTTCTCGAACCTCACGCCCAGCCCGTCGCGGTCGAAGACGCTGCCGTCCATCATGCGGTCGGCATACGCGGCCTCCGCCTCGCTGCGGACCGCCGACAGCGCGACGCGGGTGTCGTCGTCGGGTGTCCAGCCGGCCTCCAGGCCGAAGCTGCGGCGCTCGAAGAACGAGTGGATCGTGCGTCCGTCGCCGTCGTCGTAGTCGTCCGACTCCGAGTGCGTCGCGGTGGCGCGCAGGTATCCGGCCGGCGCGCCGAAGGTCGCGTCGGCGACGGCGTCGCGCCGCCCCCACGATCCGGCCATGAGGCTGCCGTACCCGCGCACGCCGCGCTCGGGAAAGCGCGGCGCGTCGCGCTCGAACAGCACCACCCCGGCGAGGTTGCCGTTGCCGTACAGCACGGTCTGCGGTCCCTTGACGATCCGGACGCGGTCATAGGCCTCGGGGAACACGTAGGCGGTGGGCGGATCCATCCGCATGCCGCAGCCGCCGTGGAATTCGGCGCCGTCGAGCAGCACGTTCAGTCGCGAGCCGGCCAGGCCGCGCAGCACCGGGTCGCCGTCGGTGCCGCCCTTGCGGATCACGCTGAAGCCGGGGATGTTCTTGAGGAAGCTGGCGCCGTCGCTGGCGGGCACCGGCTGCTGCGGCGCCCTGGGGTCGTTCTCGATCACCAGCGGTTCGCGCATCTGCGGCGCGGTGACGACGACTTCGTCGAGGTTCGGATCGGCGGCCTGCGCCGCGAACGGCAGCGCGGCCAGCGCGGCCGCGACGGCGGTACGGGTGAAAGACATGTCTGCTCCGGAACGGATTCGGCGCACGCGCACGATTTCGCGCCTGCGTGCGTGCCAGGTGTGCATGGGGCGCGACGCGCGCCGCCCTCGGAGGGGCGCGCGTCGCGGATCTTCAGCGACGGGTCAGGCGCGTCGTGGAGGAGCGCGAGGCTGCGCCGCCGGCCGCGCGACTCGGGCCGTGGGCAGGTGCAGGACCAGCCGGGGAAGGGCCGCCGCCGCGCGGGCGGGCATGCCGGGCACGCACGGCGCGGCCGGCAAGGCATCGACGGCCGAGTGCGGCAGGCAATACGGGCAATGCTCGAAGCGCAGCGCGTCGTGGTTCGCGGGCTTCGACCCGGATCCGGATCGCGCGCTCGCCTTCGACGTCCAGCCCGGGCCTTCGACGCTGCAGATCTCGGCGAGCGCGCCGCCCCACGGCGCGCCGGCCGCCATCGCCATGGCCGCGTGCGACACCCCCGGCGCGAGCGTCGACGCCAGCATCGCGAACAGGGCGAACCACGCGATGCGCGCGCGCTGACGGACGGTGAAGACCATGCGTCGAGTCTAGCCCCGCGCTCGCGAATCGGGACGCGACCGTCCGCGCCGGCGATCGATCCGGCCAATCTCGATCAAGCTTCCGCGCGCCCGCGCCGGGCCTCTCGCCCGGTTGCGATCGAGGCGCGCCCCACCTGGGCGAGCCAGGCGACGGCGACGGCGATCGAGAGCCACACCAGCGACGCACCGACGAACGTCTGCTCGTCGAGTCGGTAGCCGTTGCACAGGCGATCGGCCGCATCCTGGTAGACGATGCCGACGACGGCCGTCATCGGCAACACGTTGCCGAGGAAGAAACCCTGCACCACCAGGCCCGCAGGGCGCCACGACCATCGCAACGCGGCGCCGCACAGCAACAGCGCCAGCCACTTGACCGCGTCGATCCGGGCATCGGCCAGCGCCAGGTCGAGCAGCCGCGGGATCATCGACAACGCGAGCACGGCAGCGCTCGCGGACAGCCCGGCGAGCCCGAGCGCATTCCAGCGCGCGATGCGTCCGCGCACGGCATCGGGGCACCCGCCGGCCAGCAGCGCGCCGGCGGCGATCAGCGCCGGGAACTGCAGCAGCATGTGGGCGGCCATGCGCGACTCCATGGCCTCGCGCACCGGCGGCAGGGCGAGAAGGGCGAGAAGGGCGGCCCCGGCCGCCGCGGCCCACGGCGCACCGCGCGCCAGCGCGGCGACAGGCGCGCCGTCGCAGCCGCCGCGCGGCTGCGACGCCGTCATGGGCGCACCGCGCCCGCTGCGAGCGCGCGCGCGAAATGCCAGGCGTCGTCGATGCGCGCGTAGTCGAAGATCCTGACCAGCCGGGCGTTCGGATCGATCACCAGCAGTGCCGCGTTGTGCTCGTAGCCGCCCAGTGCGTCCGGGATCACGACCACCTGGAACTGTCGCAGCAGCGCTGCCAGTTGCGCCGCGTCCGGAACGGCCGCGAAACGCCACGTGCCGGGACGCGCGTCGAGCGCCGCCGCGTAGCGCGCCAGCGTCGCCGGGTCGTCGCGCTCGCGATCGAAGCTGATCGACAGCAGCCGGATCGGCCCGGCGGCGCCTGCGGCGCGCGTCGCCTCGTCGGCGCGAATGCGCGCCTGCAGCTGCTGGAAGCCGGTGCCGAGCGCCGCACACGCCGACCGGCAGTGCGTGTAGACGAAATCGACGATCGTGACCGCGCCGTCGGCGCGCAGCAATTGCGGCAGCGACCGTGGCCCGTCGCCGGCCACGACGACGTCGACCGCCGGGGCCGCCACCGGTTCGAGCGCGAGCTCGAGGCGCCGCGCACCCTCGGCGGTCCAGACGCGAAATCCGTGCGTCAGCCACGCGGCCGAAGCGAGCGCGAGCAGCGCGAACAGCGCGCTCGCCAGCGCGGTGCGCATCATGGCCGGACGCGCGCGCTCAGGCGGCGCGCGCCCTGCCGTGTCGGACCAGCGGGCGCTCGCGAATGCCGGTCGACGCGCCGCCGGCGTCCGGCGGCACGATGTCGGCCAGCGTGTAGCCGTCGAAGCAGCGCAGGAAGCTCTGCAGGGCCTCGTCGACGATGCCGGTCAGCCGGCAGCTCCCGGTGAGCGTGCACTGGTTGCCGGTGCCGAGGCACTCGGTCAGGTTGAAATCGGACTCCATGCTGCGGACCACCGCGCCCAGGCCGATCTCGCCGGGCGGGTGCGCCAGCCGCATGCCGCCGCCCTTGCCGCGCACGGTCTCGATCCAGCCGTTCAGCCCGAGCTGGTGCGTGACCTTCATCAGGTGGGCCTCGGAGATGCCGTACGCGCGGGCGATCTCGGCGATGGTGCACAGCCGGTCGGGGCGCTGCGCCACGTACATCAGCAGGCGCAGCGAGTAATCGGTCATCATGGTCAGGCGCATCTGCAACTCCAGCGTCCGTTTCCTGCGTTCATCGACTCCGGGCCGCCAGCGCCTTCACTTCGGCGCCGCCGTCGAACGGCGCGCTGCGCGCGCTGGCCTTGCGCTCGCGCGCGAAAGCCGCGGCGTCGACCGGCGGCGAGCGATTCGACCACTGGCTGCGGACCCAGCTGGCAACCGCCGCCAGCTGCGCGTCGCCCAGGTGTCCGAAAGCCGGCATCGCGCCCCGGTACGCGACACCCATCACCTCGATCTCGCCGCTGACGCCATGCAACAGGATATTCGAAACCAGTCGTACGTCGCCATTGACCCATTCCGATCCGTCGAGGGGCGGGAAAACCCCCGCCAGGCCCTTGCCGTTCGGCTGGTGGCAGGCGGCGCAATGCGCGGCGTACAGCGCCCGCCCGTCCGCGGCCTGCCCGGACGCGGCCGGCGCTCCCGCCAGGTCGGCGACGGTGCGCCGGTCGCCGAGTTCGGCGCTGCCGAGCGATTCGCTGGACAGCAGGTAACCGACTCCGAAGAGCACCATGGCCAGCGTCACCGCCGCCGCGGCCAGCGGGATCGGCCGCACGCGCTCGCTGGGCTCGACGTTCTCGCGCTGCTGCGCGTCGGTGCGCGCTCCCGGATCGTTCAGCACGCCGACCCCCGTGTCCCGCGCGCCCCGGTCACGGCCGGCCGCTCGCCGGCAGGACCGGGTAGCTGCGGTCCAGCGACTGCAGGTAGCGGACCAGGTCGGTCGCGTCGCGGGTCGCGACGGTCACCTTGCCCGGCACGCCCTGGCCCGGCGGCAAGGCGACCACGACGTCTCCGTCCTCCGCGGCGTCCTTGTGCACGAACAGGTAGCGGTAGGCCGGCATGTTCGAGCCCTGCACGTAGGCGCGCGGCTGGTACAGGTGGCCGAGGTGCCAGTCCTGGCTCGGCTGGCGCACGCCGATGTTCAGCAGGTCGGGGCCGGTGCGCATCGTGCCGAGCAGGTGCGGACGGTCGTGGAAGTAGTCCGCCGGCACCGACGCGCGGCCCCAGCCGCGCTCGAAGTCGGGGCCGAAGCTGCGGTCGCGCGGCTGCTGGCTGTGGCAGTAGACGCAGCCGTTGGCGATGTACACCTGCCGGCCGCGAAGCTGCTGCTCGGTGTACGGCTTCAGCCCGGGGGCCGACTCGACATCGCGCACCTGAACGTAGGGCAGCACCACCAGCGCGGCGGTGGCGATGCCGAGCGAGGCGACCGCGCCCGCCGTCAGCTTGAGCTCATTTTCCATGCGCCATCGCTTCGCCGGGCGGCGTCCAGAACAGCGCCGCGCCGGCACGATTCGGGCCGAAGCGCAGCGCCATCGCAAGGAAGTGGCCGACGAACACCAGGTGCCCGATCGTCAGCATCGCGCCGGCGACGCTGCGCCACTCGAGATAGGGCATCGTCACCGTCACCGAATCGATGAACGGGCGCGACGCGTCGAGCATCGCCAGCCCCTGCAGCCAGCCGCCGATCGACAGCGGCACCACGTACAACAGGCCGCCGATCGCCGCCAGCCAGAAATGCAGCGTGATCAGCTTCGGGTACGGCCACTCCCACGCCAGCACGCGCGGCAGCATGAAGTAGATCGCGCCGAACATCACCATGGTGACGAACGAGTACGCGCCGAGGTGCGCGTGGGCCACGGTGAAGTGCGTGAAGTGCGCGACCTGGTTGACGCTGCGCAGTGCCTCGAGCGAGCCTTCGACCGACGAGGCGAAGTACATCAGCCCCCCGAACATCATGAAGCGCAGCGTCGGCGAGTAGATCGCCAGGTTCATGCGACCCCACAGCGTCCCGCCCTGGTTGATGCTGAACGCGACCACCGGGATCACCATCATCACGCTCTGCACGATCGACAGCGTCGTGAGCCAGCCGGGCACCGGCCCGCCGATCAGGTGGTGGCCGCCGACCTGCGGATAGAAGAAGGCGAGCGTCCAGAACCCCAGCAGCGACAGGTTGTACGACACGACCGGCCGCCCGAGCACCTTCGGCAGGAAGTAATAGATGGCCCCGACGCTCACCGGCGTGAACCACAGCCCGAGCACGTTGTGGCCGAACCACCAGTTGGTGGTCGCCTGCTGCACGCCGACGTGCACGCCCGGCAGGTTCGCGACCAGGAACAGCACCGCGACCCACAGCAGCGACGCGATGAAGTACCAGACGCTCACGTACAGGTGCTCGACCTTGCGGCGGGCCAGCGTGTACAGCGCGGGAAGGATCACCAGCGCAATGCCGCCGAAGATGAACACGTCGATCTGCCACGGGATCTCGAGGAACTCCATGCCGTCGGACCAGCCGGAGGCGATCGCGCCGATCCCCGCCGCCACGCCGGCGTTGAGCAGGCTGCCGCCGAGCATCGCCCAGCCGGCGCCGGCCAGCCGCGTTCGCAGCAGCCGCGGCAGCAGCCACAGGATGACGGCGATGCAGGCGTTCGACACCCAGCCGTAGAACACCGCGTTGGTGTGCACCGCGCGCAGGCGCCCGAAGGTGAGCCAGGCGCTTTCGGTCAGCCAGTCCGGCGCGTGCAGCTTGATCGACGCGGTCAGGCCCGCGGCCGAGCCGACCAGCAGCCACAGGCAGGCAAAGGCGATGAACATGAACACCGGAAACGCGCTCGACCGATCGGACTCGAGTCGCGCGCGGACCTCGTCGGCATCGGCGCCACGCGGCGCGCCCTGTCGGGCGGAGGCCGCGTCCTGCAGCGCCGAATGCGCGTCCCCGCCCAGTGCCGGATCGTCGATCTGCCCGATCTCGCCGCGCGCGAAGATCACGCCGGCGCCGGCGGGGTTCTCGACCAGCAGCCCTTTGCGCAGCGACCAGATGAACGCGAACAGCCCGAGGATCGACAGCACGAAGGCGCCGAGCAGGCTGAGGATCGCGCTGTCCATCACGCCGCCCCGGCCGTGCGCGGCGCGCCGGCCTCGCCCGGCTCGCCGGGGGCGTTCTCGCCGGGCTCGTTCTCGCCGCGCCGGTCGAGCAGTTCCCGCTTGTCGTCGACTTTCGCCCAGGACTGCGCTTCGGGCAGTGCCGCCTTCGTCTTCGTGATCGTCGGCCAGCGCCGGGCCATTTCGGCATTGAGCGCGATGTAGTCGAGCTGCGACTGCGGCACGTCCTCCTCGGTGTGGATCGCCTCGACCGGGCACTCCGGGATGCAGACGCCGCAGTCGATGCACTCGTCGGGATCGATGACGAGCATGTTCTTGCCTTCCCGGAACGCGTCGACCGGGCAAACGTCGACGCAATCGGTGTACTTGCACTTGATGCAGGCTTCGCCGACGACGTGGGTCATGGCAGCGGGTAGGTGGCGGAGGTTTGTATAAGATCGCTACGTTATCGATCTTATATCCGCCTCCCCGGCGCTGTCAACGGCCGCCGCGGCAGGCGGTAAAGTCTCGCGATCGAGCAACGACCGGAAGGAGACCGCCGTGCGCGTCCACCAGATCGAAGGCGACTGGGGCCTCGAGCACCTGCGCGTCGCGACCCGCCCCGACCCCGAACCCGGGCCGGGACAGGTGCTGCTGAAGATGCTGGCCTCATCGCTGAACTACCGCGACCTGGTGGTGCTGGACCGCGGCTACGGAAACTTCACCGGC
This sequence comes from Burkholderiaceae bacterium, assembly GCA_035443405.1. Classification (GTDB taxonomy): domain Bacteria; phylum Pseudomonadota; class Gammaproteobacteria; order Burkholderiales; family Burkholderiaceae_E; genus Zeimonas. Next base: position 20,670 of record DAORSF010000004.1, read on the forward strand.
ACGCTGCCGCTGGTGCCGCTGTCGGACGGCGTCGGCGAGGTCGTGGCGGTCGGCGCCGGCGTCCAGCGCGTATCGGTCGGCGATCGCGTGTGCCCGATGTTCTTCCCGAGCTGGATCGGCGGCGACCCCGACCTGTCGCGGCTCACGCAGTCGCTCGGCGGCCCGCTGGACGGCACGATGAGCGAGTTCATGGCGCTGCCCGAGAACGGCGTGGCCCGCGTGCCGGCGGCGCTCAGCGCGGAGCAGGCGGCCTGCCTGCCGTGCGCCGGCCTGACCGCGTGGCGCGCACTGACGGTTCTGAGCGCCACGCGCCCCGGCGAGCAGGTGCTGATTCAGGGCTCGGGCGGCGTCGCGCTGTTCGCGTTGCAGTTCGCCAGGCTGCTCGGCGCGCACGTGACGGTGATCTCGTCGAGCGACGAAAAGATCGAGCGGCTGGCGGCTATGGGCGCCGACGCCACGGTCAACTACAACCGCACGCCGGACTGGGCGCGCGCCACGCGCGAGATCACCGGCGGGCGGGGCTACGACCAGATCGTCGAGGTCGGCGGCGAGAAGACCCTGCCGCAATCGCTGCGCTGCGTCCGCCCCGGCGGGACGATCTCGATGATCGGCGTGCTGTCGGGCGCCGCGATGCAGGCCTCGCTCGGGCACGTGGTCACGCGCCAGGTGCGCCTGCAGGGGGTCACGGTCGGCAGCCGAGACGACTTCGAGCAGATGTGCCGCGCGATTGCGCAGCACGGCGTCGTGCCGGTGATCGACCGCGTGTTCGCCTTCGACGAGCTGGTGCCGGCGTTCGAGCGGCTGAAGAGCGGCGCGCAGTTCGGCAAGGTCTGCGTCCGCCACTGAGGGACGAACAGCCACTGAGGGACGAGCCGCCGCGGCGACGGCGGCGCGAGCGGCCCGGCGCGGGGCTCAGGCGTCGCCCCAGACTTCCCTGGCCGTCTCGATCACCAGCGCCAGCTTCGCGCGCTGCGCCTCGACCTCGATCACGTTGCCGTGCACGGTCGACGAGAAGCCGCACTGCGGCGACAGGCACAGCTGGGCGAGCGGCGCGTAGCGCGCGGCCTCGTCGATGCGCCGCTTCAGGTCGTCCTTGCTCTCGAGCTGTCCGAGCTTGGTGGTCACCAGGCCGAGCACGACGAACTTGTCCTTCGGCAGGAAGCGCAGCGGCTTGAAGTCGCCCGAGCGCGCGTCGTCGTACTCGAGGAAGTAGGCGTCGACGTTCATCTCCGACAGCAGCGCCTGCGCGACCGGCTCGTAGCCACCCTGCGCGGCCCAGGTGCTCTTGAAGTTGCCCCGGCACAGGTGGATCGCCAGCGTCATGCCGGCGGGCTTGTGCGCGGCCACGCGGTTCACGAACTTCGCGTAGCGGTGCGGCAGCTCGTCGGGATCGTCGCCGCGCTGGCGCGCGGCCTCGCGCATCTTGTCGTCGCACAGGTAGGCGAGGTTGGTGTCGTCCATCTGCACGTAGCGGCAGCCGGCCTCGTGCAGCGAACGCAGCTCGTCGCCGTAGGCGCGCGCGACGTCCTCGTAGAAGTCGGGCTCGAGCTCGGGATAGTGCTCGCGGCTGATGCCGGCGCGCCCGCCGCGGAAGTGCAGCATCGTCGGCGACGG
>DAORSF010000005.1:0-9652 GCA_035443405.1 Burkholderiaceae bacterium
TCGGCTGGCTTGCGCTGGCGCTGCTGACCGTGCTCTACGGGTCGGCGATCACCGCGTTGTTCGTCCTGCTGCCGCGGCTGGGCGCGGTCAACAACGCGGCGGTGATGAACTTCGAGCCGATCGCCGCGCTGTTCCTCGGCTGGGTGGTCCTGGACCAGCAGGTCGCATCGATCCAGGTGCTCGGCGCCTTCGTCGTGATCGGCGCGATCGTGATGCTGTCGACCGGCCGGCGCTGAACCCGCCGCGCAGTCGTGCCCGACGCTCGGGCGGTTCGCCGAAGTACTGCGACGATAGCCGGCAGTTCGGGTCCGCTGCACAGAAATTGACCGGAATTCCCGCGACTTGAACTCACAATCGAGCCCTGATCGACGAAGTTCGCCGTCAGATACGTTTGTCTAAATGTTGTTTTCATGACATAATTCTTGAGCTCCGCCCATGAAACAGAGAGGTACGGCCCACGATGTGCGGCTTTGCAGGCGAAGCTCGTTTCGACTCTTCCAGCGCCGACGTCGGCGCGGTCGCCCGGATGGGAGACGTTCTCCAGCCCCGTGGTCCCGACGCGTCGGGCGCGTTCCAGCAGGGACCGATCGCGCTGGCGCACCGGCGGCTGCGGATCATCGACCTGTCCGAACACGCCCAGCAGCCGATGGTCGATCCCGCCCTCGGCCTGACGCTGGCGTTCAACGGCTGCATCTACAACTACCGCGAGCTGCGGCGCGAACTCGAGGCGCTCGGCTATCGCTTCTTCTCGGACGGCGACACCGAGGTCGTGCTCAAGGCGTGCCACGCCTGGGGCCGCGACAGCGTGAGACGCTTTCACGGGATGTTCGCGTTCGCGCTCTGGGAGCGCGACAGCGGACGGTTGACGCTCGCCCGCGACCGCTTCGGGATCAAGCCGCTGTACCTGGCGCCGCTCGACGGCGGCCTGCGCTTCGGCTCCTCGCTGCCCGCGCTGCTGGCGGGTGGCGGCGTGGACACCTCGATCGACCGTGTCGCCCTGCACCACTACATGAGCTGGCACGCGGTCGTGCCGCCGCCGCACACGATGCTGGCCGGCGTGCGCAAGCTGCCGCCGGCGACCGTCGCGACCTGGGAACCCGACGGCCGCTGTGAAGCGCACCGGTACTGGGACCTGAAAGTGCGGGCCGATCCGGCGCTGGCGAAGCTGCCTTCGATCGAGCGCGAGCGACTGGTCGAGGACGCGCTGCGCGCGGCGGTGCGCCGCCGGATGGTGGCCGACGTGCCGGTCGGCGTGCTGCTGTCCGGCGGCGTCGATTCCAGCCTGATCGTTGCGCTGCTCGCCGAGGCCGGCCAGCACGACCTGCGGACCTTCTCGATCGGCTTCGAGGCTGCCGGCGGCGAGTCCGGCGACGAGTTCGCATTCTCCGACCTGGTCGCCGAGCGCTTCGCGACCCGGCATGCGCAGATCCGCGTCCCCACGTCGGATCTGCTGGACGCGTTGCCGGGAACGATCGCGGCGATGAGCGAGCCGATGGTCAGCTACGACAACGTCGCGTTCTACGCGCTGTCGCGCGAGGTCTCGAAACACCTGAAGGTGGTGCAGAGCGGCCAGGGCGCCGACGAGGTGTTCGCCGGCTATCACTGGTATCCGAAGCTGGCCGGCAGCGCCGACCCGGTCGGCGATTACGCGCGCGCGTTCTTCGACCTCGACCACCGCGGCTACCTGGCCACGGTCGGCGACGATTTCGCTACCGACGATGCCAGCCGCGCCTTCGTCGAGCGCGAGTTCGCCGCCGCCCACGGCGACACGCCGGTCGACAAGGCGCTGCACCTGGACACCACGGTCATGCTCGCCGACGACCCGGTCAAGCGGGTCGACAACATGACGATGGCCTGGGGCCTGGAGGCGCGCGTGCCCTTCCTGGACCACGAGCTGGTCGAGTTGGCCGGGCGCCTGTCGGTCGACGACAAGCTGCGCGACGGCGGCAAGGGCGTGCTGAAGTCGATCGCGCGCCGGCTGGTGCCGCGCGAGGTCGTGGACCGGCCCAAGGGCTACTTCCCGGTGCCGATCCTCAAGTACGTCGACGGACCGGTGCTGGACCTGGTGCGCGATGCGCTCGGCAGCCGCGTCGCGCGCGAGCGCGGACTGTTCCGGCCCGGCGCCGTGTCGCGCATGCTCGCGGCGCCTGCCGACCAGATCACCCCGCTGCGCGGCTCCAGGCTCTGGCAGGTCGCGCTGCTCGAACTCTGGCTGCAGGCGCGCGGGCTGTGAGCACGCGCCGCAGGACCCGCTGCAAGGAGGAAGCGATGATGAAGGCCAGGACCGCGGTCGACGACCGCGACCCGATGGACCCGGTGCGGATGGCTTCGCTCAAGAACTGGGGAGAACTGCCGGAGGGTGCCGGCGAGCGGATGACCGACGAGGCCAGGGTCGACTGCGGCTGGGGCCGGCTGATCTTCGGCCAGACCTACGCGTCGCCCGAACGGCTCGCCGAGGAAATTCGCAACGAAGAATCCGGCCGGCGGGACGTGGCGCTGTACATCCGCGACCCGCACGTGGTGGTCGCGCTGGCGCCGCAGCAGCTGTTCCTGGATCCGTCGCACACGTTCCGGCTGGCGCTGCAGGCGACGCCCGACGACGCGCCCGAGGTGCCGGGACTGGCGATCCGCGAAGCGAGGCCCGACGACGAAGCGGCGGTGAACCGCATCTACCTGTCGCGCTCGATGGTGCCCGTGCGCGGCGGATTCTTCGCCGACGTGCAGCATGACTCGGCGCTGCTGCTGCTGGTCGCCGAGGATGCCGACAGCGGCGCGATCCTCGGCGCGGTGACCGGCGTCGACCATGTCGCCGCCTGCAACGACCCGGATGGCGGCGCCAGCCTCTGGTCGCTGGCGGTCGACCCGCAGGGAACCCGCCCCGGCGTCGGCGAGTCGCTGGTGCGCGCGCTCGCCGCGCGCTTTCGCGCGCGTGCCCGCACCTGCCTCGACCTGTCGGTGATGCACGACAACGCCGAAGCGATCGCGCTGTACGAAAAGCTCGGCTTCGCGCGGGTGCCGGTCTACTGCGTGAAAAACAAGAACTCGATCAACGAGAAACTGTTCGTAGGGCCGGACAGCTTCGCCGGGCTCAACGTCTATGCGCGGATCCTGGTCGACGAAGCGCGGCGCCGCGGCATCGGCGTCGAGGTGCTGGACGCCGATCACGGCTATTTCCGACTCGCGCTCGGCGGGCGCGCGCTCACCTGCCGCGAGTCGCTGTCGGAACTGACTTCGGCGATCGCGATGAGCCGCTGCGACGACAAGCGGGTCACGCGCAAGGTGCTGGCGGGCGCGGGTCTGCGCATGCCCGACCAGGTCCTCGCCGGCGATCGCGAGGTGCTCGGCGCGTTCATGGCGCGGCACGGCCGCGTGGTGGTCAAGCCGGCGCGCGGCGAGCAGGGCCACGGCGTGAAGGTCGACCTGCGCAGCCCGAGCGAAGTCGAGCGCGCGATCGCCGACGCGCGCCGATTCTGCGAGGACGTCGTCGTCGAGGAACTGGTGCCCGGCGACGACCTGCGCATCGTGGTGATCGACTACAAGGTCGTGGCTGCGGCCACGCGCAGGCCGGCGCAGGTGACCGGCGATGGCACGAACACGGTGCGCACCCTGATCGACAAGCAGAGCCGCCGTCGCCAGGCCGCGACCGGCGGCGAGAGCTCGATTCCGCTCGACGGCGAGACCGAACGATGCGTCGGCGCAGCCGGGCTGACGATGGACACGGTACTGCCGGCGGGCGAGACGCTGCTCGTGCGCAAGACCGCGAATCTGCACACCGGCGGCACGATTCACGACGTGACGGCGCGCCTGCACCCGGAACTCGCCGCCGTCGCCGAGCGCGCGGCGCGCGCGCTCGAGATCCCGGTGGTCGGCCTCGACTTCATGGTGCCCGACGTCGAAGGCAGCGACTACGCGATCATCGAGGCGAACGAGCGCCCCGGGCTCGCGAACCACGAACCGCAACCGACCGCCGAGCGCTTCGTCGACCTGCTGTTTCCGCAGACGCGGGTGGAAGCATGAGCGGGCACGAGACGACGCAGGTCCGGCCGAACGCGCCGGCGTCCCCGCCCGTGCACGAGTCGCCGATCGACCGCGCCTACCTGCTCGACGTGCTCGGGCGGCTGCTCTCGATCCGCAGCCCGTCGGGCATGACCGACCAGATCGTGCTCGCGGTCAGCGACGAACTGGACGGGCTCGGCATTCCGTACGGCCTCACGCGACGCGGCGCGATCCGCGCCGATCTCGAAGGCGCCCGCCACAGCCCCGACAGGGCAATCGTCGCGCATCTCGACACGCTCGGCGCAATGGTCAAGCAACTGAAGCCGAACGGCCGGCTCGAGATCGTCCCGATCGGATGCTGGTCGGCGCGCTTCGCCGAAGGCGCGCGCGTCACCGTGCACGCCGACGACGGGCGCCACTTCCGCGGCACGATCCTGCCGCTCAAGGCCTCGGGGCACGCCTACAACGAAGAGATCGACACGCAGCCGGTCGCGTGGACGAACGTCGAGTTGCGGCTGGACGAGCGCTGCCACGGCATCGACGACCTGGCACGCCTCGGCGTGAACATCGGCGACACGATCTCGATCGACTCGCAGCCCGAGTTCAGCGACAACGGTTTCGTCAACGCACGGCACCTCGACGACAAGGCGGGCGTGGCCGCGTTGCTCGCGGTGGCCAGGGCCTGCCGAGACACGGGCGCGCGGCTGCCGGTCGACTGCCACCTTCTGTTCACGATTTCCGAGGAGATCGGCGTCGGCGCCTCGCACATCCTGCACGGCGACGTCGCCGAACTCGTCTCGATCGACAACGGCACCATCGCGCCCGGGCAGAACACCTGCGAGTACGGCGTCACGATCTCGATGCAGGACTCGTCGGGGCCGTTCGACTGGCACCTGACCCGCCACCTGCTCGCACTGTGCAGGGGCAACGCGATCGAGCACAGCCGCGACGTGTTCCGGCACTACCGCAGCGACGCGGCCGCCGCGCTCGAGGCCGGCAACGACATCCGCACCGCGCTGGTGTGCTTCGCGCTCGACGCCTCGCACGGCCACGAACGCACGCACGTCGACTCGCTGACCGCGCTGGCCGACCTGCTGTTCGCCTACGTGCGCAGCGAGCCGCTGTTCCGTCGCGACGCGATGAAGCTCGGGCCGGTGGCCGATTTCCCGCACCCGCCGCCCGCGCCGGAGCAGCCGTCCGCGGACCCGACCGTGGCAGACCAGGCCCCGCCGCGTCAGCCGGGCGCCGAGGCGCTGCCGCGGGCCTGAGCGAACGCGGCCACCAGCGCGTCGGCGCCCTGTGCGCCGCTGACGCCGATCCTGCCGTCGACGACGAAGAAGGGCACGCCGCCGACACCGAGCCCACGCGCCTCCTCGTCACCCCGACGCGCGCGTTCGAGCGCGTCGCCATCATCGAGCGCTGCCCGGATCGCATCGTCGCCGAGCCCGGCGTCGCGCGCGAGCGCCTCGAGCGTCGCCCGCGACGTCAGGTCGGCGCCCTCGGCGAAGTACGCGCGGAACAGCCGCTCGACCAGCGCCTGCTGGATCTCGCCCTGCGCCGCGCCGATCAGCGCGTGCGCGCGAAGCGTGTTCGGCTGGCGGGCGATCTTCGCGAAGTCGGGATCGAGCCCGACGGCGCGCGCCGCGGCGCCGACGCGCTGGTAGATCGTCGCCGGGTCGGACGCCCCGAACTTCATGCGCAGGTAGTCGGCGCGACTCATCCCGTCGTCCGGCAGGTCCGGATTCAGCTGGAATGGGTGCCAGCGGACGAGCGGTTCGGGCGCGCCGGGGTTCGCCGATCGCCAGCGCTCGAGCGCGGACTCGAGCTGTCGCTTGCCCACGTAGCACCATGGGCAGACGACGTCGGAGATCACGTCGACGCGCAGCGCATCGCCAGCGGGCTCGAGGATCGGGTTCATGCGTGCTCCGGTCGGCGATGGGCGGTCGTTCATTCTCGCGAGAGGAACTCGCCGAGCGCCGACAGCGACTCGATGTGGTCGGCGCAGATCTTCAGCGCAACCAGCACCGGGATCGCGACGACGACGCCGCCCAGCCCCCAGAGCCAGCCCCACGCCACCACCGCCAGGAAGGTCACGACGACGTTGAGCCGAAGCCGGTGCCCGATCAGGACCGGCTGGACGAATTGTCCCTCGATCACGGTCAACACGAGGAAGCTCAAGGGCACCATCAGGATCTGCCCCCAGCCCTCGAGACTGACGAAGGCGCCGGCAGTCAGCAGCGCGAGGCTCGCCGCCGGGCCCGCGTACGGCACGAAGTTCAGCACGGCCACCAGCGCGCCCCAGAACGGGGCCGACGGCATCCCCAGCAGCGCCATGACGCCGGCCGTGACGATCCCGAGCCCGAGGTTGATCGCCGAGATGATCAGGAAGTAGCGGCCGATCTCGACCTGGACCGTGCGGGCGATCCCGACCGCCTTCTTCTTGTCCGTGAGCCGGGGCAGCACCCGGATCAGCTTGCGCAGGAACAGGTCGCCGGACGCCAGCAGGAAGTACAGCAGCACGATCGTGGAAACGGCACCGGTGAGCAGCACGCTCATGTCGTCGAGCGTCGCGAAGATGTCCCGCCGCTGGACGACGACCTCCTTCGGCTTGGGCTTTCCACGCTCGCCCCCCGACTCGGCGATGTCCGCCACGCGATCCTGGGCGCCCTGGATCGTCTCGAGCGGCCGCTTGATCTCGCGGATCCGGAATTCCAGCTTTCGCCATTCCGGCGACTTCGGATTCAGCCAGCGCTGTGCCGGCGCGGCCAGCTGCGTCGCGGCGGTCGCGAGCGTGGCCAGCAACGCAGCGACGACCAGCAGCGCGCCCAGCCAGCGGGGCAGCCGAATCCGCTCGAGGACGTCGACTGCCGGCGTCAGCAGCAGCGTCAGCAGGATCGCCAGCAGGATCGGCAGCAGCAGCGCTTCGCCGGCAGACAATCCGGCGATGCCGGCGACCAGCGCCAGGACGCCGAGGCTGATCCGCATGCCCGGCCAGCCGGGCCACGATTCGACGACCGTCGGTTCGCGCAGGGCCGGCGCCTCCGCGGACGCTCCAATGGCCTCTCCGGCCGTCTCCGCGGCCACCCCGTCGGACCGACTGTCCGCTGCGTCAGTCTCCTTGTGGTTCGTCATCGCGCTCCCCCGCCCAGCCAGGCACCCGCCAGCCGCGGGAAAGCGCAGCAATCCGCAGGCCCGCCGTGACCAGGACGCCGGCGACGAGCGCCTGCCAGCCCGCGCCGATCGTGCTCGCCACCGCGAGGAACGCCCAGGCGCCCGCGAAGGCGCAGATCGCGTACGGCCGGTGATCGCGGAAGGTCGCCGGCACCTCGTTGCACAGCACGTCGCGCATGACGCCGCCGAACACGCCGGTCACCACGCCCATCAGCGCGCACACGATCGCCGGCTGCCCGATCTCCCAGGCCATCCCGCTGCCGGACGCGCTGAACAGCCCGAGGCCGAGCGCATCGGCCCACAGCATCGGCCGCGCCGACGGCGACAGGTGCACGGCGCGCAGCCAGACCGAACCGACGACGACCATCGCAAGCACGATCCAGACGTAGCCGCTGTGCCGCACCCAGAAGAACGGCCGGTGATCGAGCAGCAGGTCGCGCAGCGTGCCGCCGCCGAAGGCCGCGAAGAAGGTCACCGCCGCGACGCCGACGATATCCATCCGTTTGCGCGTCGCTTCGATGAAGCCCGACAGCGCGAACGCCAGCGTGCCGGCGACTTCGATGCCCGACAGCAGCAGGCCGGCAGAATCGGCCGCGTTCATCGCCCGGCGCGTTCGCGCAGGATCCTGCGCCGCTTCAGGACCACCGCCATCCGCCAGACCAGCAGCGTGGCAAAGTAACCGACCGCCGCAGCGACCACCGCCAGCACCGACAGCCCGACGACCAGCGGCCTGCCGATGCCGTTGAGCCGTTCCCACCAGAACGCGAGCCACGCGACGAAGCCGCCGGATGCGGCCGGGTCCAGTGCCGTCTCGCCGACCACTTCGGGGGCGCCGAGCAACCACGCGCCGAGGCGGTACGCCGCGTAGTACATCGGCGCGAAGGTGAACGGATTGGTCACCAGCGTGGCCACCGCCGTCACCCACAGGTTGGCGCGCAGCAGGAAGGCCAGCAACGCCGCGACGGGAATCTGCGCAATCGGGATCAGGAACCCGAAGAAGACGCCGATGGCGATCCCGCGCGCCACGGCGTGCCGGCGCAGGCGCCACAGCTCGGGCTCGTGCAGGCGCGGTCCCAGCCAGCGCAGGAAGCGGCTGTGACGAATGGCATCGGGCGTCGGAATGAATCGCTGCAAGGTCGGGCTCGTCGACGCGCGGCGCGGCTGCGCGCCCGCCGGATCCTACCGTCTTTCACCGACGCGCGCCCCTCGCGGCAAACGCGCGGCTCGGGCGTTTATCATGGTTGCAGCCTCTCACGGTTCCCGCATGCAATCGCTCGACGCGTCCCGGACTGCCGAACTCCTGCCCTGGCCCGCGCTGGTCGACGCGCTGCGCGACATGCTGCGGCGCCGGCACGCGGGACTCACCGCCTCGCCCGAGCGGCTCGTCGTGCCGCTCCCGGGCGGAATCCTGCTCGCCATGCCGGCCACCGACAGCGAGTACGCCAGCACCAAGCTGGTCACCGTTCACGAGGGCAATGCCGCGCGCGGCCTGCCGGTGCTGCTCGGTGAAGTCCTGCTGATGCGCGCCGACACCGGGGAGCGACTTCTGATGCTCGACGGGCCGACCGTGACGGCGCGCCGCACCGCGGCCATGTCGGCGCTGGCCGTCGTCGAACTCGCACCGTCGCGCCGCGAGTCGCTGCTGATCTTCGGCAGCGGCGTCCAGGCGCGCGCGCACCTGGACGCCTTCGCTGCGCTGCTCGACGTGCGGCGCGTCCGGGTCTGCTCGCGCACGCCGGCGCACGCGCGGGCGTTCGTCGAGCATGCGCGCAGGCGTGGCATCGACTGCGCGGCGGTGGCAGAGCCCGCCGATGCACTGGCGCAGGCGGACCTCGTCGTCACCGGCACCACGGCGACGGCGCCACTGTTCGCGGACGAGCCGTCGTTCGACGGCTTCGTCACCGCCGTCGGCGCGTTTCGCCCGCAGATGTGCGAACTGCCGGCCGCGCTGCTGGCGCGCGCGTCGCTGTTCGTCGACGACCTCGACGGCGCACGCCACGAGGCCGGCGACCTGATCCAGGCCGGTGTCGACTGGGCGACGGTGACGCCGCTCGAACGCGTCGTGGCCGGCGCCGCGCAGCGGCCGGGGCGCGGCCCGGTCGTCTTCAAGAGCGTCGGCCAGGCGCTGTGGGACCTCGCCGCATGCCGGCTCGCCTGGTCGCGCGTCGCCGGCGCGACGGAGCGCTGACTTGGCGACGCCGGCAAGCGCGACGCAGGCGGACGTGATCGTCGTCGGCGCCGGCATCGTCGGCGCATCCTGCGCGCGACGGCTTGCCGAACGGGGCCTGCGCACCGTCGTGCTCGAGCGCGAGGCCGCGCCGGCGACCGGTTCGACCGGGCGCAGTGCCGCCGGCGTGCGCGTGCAGTTCTCCGAGGAGGTCAACGTGCGGCTGTCGGCGGCGAGCATCGCCGAGTATCGCGAGATGCCCGAGGCCGGCTATCGTCCGATCGGTTACCTGTTCTACGTGCCGCACGCGCAGTGGGA
>DAORSF010000005.1:9752-20485 GCA_035443405.1 Burkholderiaceae bacterium
GACGCGCTGGCTCGCGGAGACCGTCGACGGGCGCTTCGAAGCCGATTGGCTGGTCAACGCCACGGGGGCCTGGGCCGGGGAACTCGCGGCAATGGCCGGGCTTCGGGTGCCGGTGCAGCCGGCACGGCGCATGGTCTACGTCACGGCGCCGATGAACCCCGCGCCGGCGTACCCGCTCACCGTCGACCTCGACACCGGCTTGTGGTTCCGCTCCGAGCGCGACCGGCTGATCTTCGGCCTGAGCAACCCGGACGACACCGGCTTCGTCGAGGGCGTCGACTGGACCTGGCTCGAAACCGTCTACGAATCCGCGTTGCGGCATTTCCCGTGGTTCGAGACGCTGTCGATCGATCGACGCGCGAGCTGGTGGGGGTACTACGAAACGACGCCCGACCACCAGCCGGTGGTCGGCGCGATGCCCGGCGCGCCGGGCTGGTACAACGCCTGCGGGTTCTCGGGGCACGGCGTGCAGCAGGCGGCCGCGATCGGGCGCGTCGTCGCGCAGGAAATCGGCGGCGAGCCGGCCTTCGTCGACGTCGCGCCGCTGCGCATCGGGCGCTTCGCATCGCCGGCCCGGCATGCCGAAAGGCTGATCGTCTGAGCATGCCGGCGAACGACCTGCCCGGCGCTGCGAAGCGCCCAGACACCGGCGCACCGCTCGACGTCGCGCTGGTCAAGACGAGCTCGCTCGGCGACGTGATCCACGCGCTGCCGGTGGTCACCGACATCCTCGCCGCCTTTCCCGGCGCGCGCATCGACTGGGTCGTCGAGGACTCGTTCGCAGAGCTTCCGGCACTGCATCCCGGCGTCGCCACGATCCATCGCGTGGCGATGCGCCGCTGGCGCAAGGCGCCGCTGTCGGCGCAGACCCGCGCCGAATGGGCGCGCTTTCGCGCGGGCTTCCGCACGCGCCGCTTCGACCTGATCCTCGACCTGCAGGGGCTGCTCAAGAGCGCTTTTCTCGCGTGGCAGGGCCGGGGCCTGCGCGCAGGCTTCGACCGCGCCAGCGCGCGCGAGCCGCTGGCCGCGCTGTTCTACCAGCGCCGCTTCCGCGTCGACCAGCAGCAGCACGCGATCAGCGCGTTGCGCGCGCTCGCCGCGCAGGCGCTCGGCTATGCAGTCGACGGGTCGCCGCGCTTCGCTCTCGCGCCGCCGCCGCCAGAGCAGCTGGCCGGGATGCCGGGTGGCCCGCTCGCTGCGGGCTCGATCGTGCTGCTGCACATGACCGCGCGCGCCGAAAAGCAGTGGCCAGCCGATCGCTGGCGCGAGCTCGCGCAGCGGCTCGACGCGCACGGCCGCGACGTCGTCGTGCCATGGGGCAACGACGGCGAGCGCGAACGCGCTGGCGCCATCGCGCGGGGACTGGCGCGCGTGCGCGTGCCCGAACGCCTGAGCCTGTCGCAGTGCGCCGCGCTGCTCGCGCACGCGCGCGCCGTCGTCGGCCTGGACACCGGCCTCACGCACCTGGCCGCCGCGTACGAGCGGCCGCTCGTGTTCATGGTGCCCGACACGCCCCGCTGGCCGCGCTACCGCGCCGAGCCGTTCTGGTTGCCGAAAGTGGCCAGCTTCGGCCATGCCGGCACGATGCCCGGGGTCGACGAAGTGTGGTCGGCGCTCGAGGGCCTGGGCGCGCTCGGCTGAGCGCCGGCCGGTCACCGTACGGGCCACGCCGGAGCGCGCCGCGACTCAGCGCATCGCGATGCGCACCGGGATCCGCCGCCGCCCGAAGCGTCCCGGCGCGTGGCCGAAGCGGCCCGCGAGCGCGGTGCCGCAGTGCGGACACGCGCCCCGCGCATCGAGCTCGTAGCCGAGGATCTCGTGCCAGTCACGCTCGATCAGCACGGCACCGCAACCGCCGCAGAAGGTTGCGCCGCCCTCGCGGTCGTGGACGTTGCCCGTGTAGACGTGGCGCAGGCCGTTGTCGAGCGCTATCTTGCGAGCCCGCGTCAGCGTCGTGTGGGGTGTCGCCGCGACGTCGGTCATCCGGTAGTCCGGGTGGAACGCCGAGAAGTGCAGCGGCACGTCGCGGCCGAGGTGCTCGGCGATCCAGCGCGTCATCGCGTCGAGTTCGTCGCTGCTGTCGTTCTGCCCCGGAATCAGCAGCGTGGTGATCTCGAGCCAGCAATCGGTTTCGTGCCTGACGTAGCGCAGCGTGTCGAGCACCGGCGCGAGGTGCGCGCCGGTGAGCCTGAAGTAGAACTCCTCGGTGAAGCCCTTCAGGTCGACGTTGGCGGCGTCCATCCTCGCGAAGAACTCCCGGCGCGGCGCCGCGTGGATGTATCCCGCGGTGACCGCGACCGTCTTGACCCCGGCTGCGTGGCAGGCGTCCGCCGCGTCCATCGCGTACTCGGCGAAGATCACCGGGTCGTTGTAGGTGAACGCCACGCTGGTGCAGCCGCTGTCGCGCGCGACCTCGGCGATGCGCACCGGGCTCGCGCGGTCCATCAGCCGGTCCATCTCGCGGCTCTTCGAGATGTCCCAGTTCTGGCAGAACTTGCAGGCCAGGTTGCAGCCCGCGGTGCCGAACGACAGGACGCTCGACCCCGGGTGGAAGTGATTCAGCGGCTTCTTCTCGATCGGATCGATGCAGAACCCGGAACTGCGCCCGTAGGTGGTCAGCACCATCGCGTCGCCCTGGCGCGCGCGAACGAAGCACAACCCGCGCTGCCCGTCGTGCAGCCGGCAATCCCGCGGGCACAGGTCGCACTGGATGCGGCCGTCGTCGAGCGCGTGCCACCAATCCGCGGCGTGCGTATCGAAAGCGTCGTGCGCGACGTTCATGTGCAGGCCTCGCCGTCGCCGAACTCGAATACGCGGTAGCGCGACAACGTCACGTCGGCGTGCCAGAAGCCTGCCGGCAGGCCGGCCTTGCACCTGAGCGCCGCCAGGAATTCGCCCGCGTCGGCCATCTGCGCCCAGACCTGCGGAAGGAAAGTGGCCCGTCGCCCGCGCCAGTCGAGGACGACGCCGTCCTCGCGCGGGCGAAGCAGTCGCAGTGCCTCGTCTTCGGTCCGCGCCGGGATCCGTTCGAGCGCGCCCAGCAACGACACGCTGACCGACAACCCCTCCCACTCGGCGGCCGCGAGCGGCGCAAACCGCGGGTCCTCGAACGCGGCACGACGCGCGTTGCGCCGGACGTCCTCGTCCAGCGAGTGTTCACCGGCTTCGAGCCGACCGATGCAGCCGCGCAGCTGCCCGTCGCGGTGCAGCGTGACGAACGTCGCCCCCGGCCGCGCCAGCGAAGGATGCGACGGCTCGACCCGCTGCGGCAGGCCGAGCGCGCCAGCGATCGCATTGCGCGCTCGGCTGAGCAGCGCGTGGCCCAATGTGGTGTCGCGCCCGGCGGTGTCGCGCCCGGCGGCGCGGCTGGCGGCGTCGGCAGCCGATTCATCGCGCGACGCGCCACTCCAGAAACCGATAGCGCCGTACCCGACCACCCGCGCGCGGTCGCCGGCCGTGTCGCCCGAGTTGCGCAGGTCGAGCAGTTGCGGCGTCAATCCGCGGGCACGTGCGACCTGCAGCGCGCCATTGAGCGGGTCCGCGCCGCAGGCCTGTTCATGGTCGAGGTTCGAGTCGAGCGCGAGGATCCGCTCGACCGTCGCCGAATCGACCACGCGTGCCTGCGCGTACGGCAGGTAGTGCGACAGGTCCGAACTGACCACGACCAGCGTCTCGTCGCCGCCCCACAGCCGCTCGAGCACCTCGGCGACCTCGCCCGCGCTCGCGCGGCCGACCGCGAGCGGCACGATCGAGAAACGGCCGAGCACGGCCTGCAGGAAGGGCAGCTGGACTTCGAGCGAGTGCTCGTGCGCGTGAGCACGATCATCGGCCGCGACCTGCGGCAGATCGGCCAGCGCGGCGATCGCCGCGCGATCGACCGAGACCGACCCCAGCGGCGTGCCGAACGCCGAGACGGTCGGCGCCGCGAGTCCCCGAACCGCCACTCGATGGGTCGGACCGAGCAGCACGACGCGGGCGATCCGGTCGCGCCACGGCGCGAGCAGCGCGTAGGCGCGCGCCGCCACCGGACCGGAATAGACATGACCGGCGTGCGGAACCACCAGCAGCTTCGGGGCGGACGCACGATCGGCGACCGGCGCGAGCGACGCTTCCGACAGCCAGCGCGCAATGCCGCTGCGCAAGGCCCCCGGCTCCGCCGGGTAAAAGACTCCCGCTACCGCGGCCGGGCGCGTGGTCGACTGCATCGTGAACTCCATATTTTTATTACATGGGGGCGCGCCGGCCGGGAAGCAAGCCTGTCCGGGGGCTTCGCCTTGCCGGCGCACCGGCTCGCCGGCACGTCACCGGCCGCGGGCCAGCACGAACCGGTACTGCGCACCCGGCTGCCCCGCACGCGCGTGCGTGAACGGCAACTCGAACTCGCCGGCGACCCCGCCGCCCGCATCGAGTCCGAGCACCGCCGCCTGCTCTCGCAGCCAGCCGGCGTCCTCGGCGCCGGCGATCAGCAGCAGCGTCCCGTCGCCGGTCAGCGCCGGCGGCGGCGCCCCGAGCGGCCACACCTCGACGCGCGCGCGCGTGAACTGCGTCCTCAGCACGCCGGCCATCACGCGATCCGCCGCGACGATCGAACCACTGCCGTCGAAGCCCTCGGCCTGCAACGCGTGTGCGAGCGTCGCCGCAGGCTGGTTCAGGTCGCCGGGGCGCCCGCGCCAGCCATCGAAGGCCGGTCGCAACGTCAGCAGCACCAGGAAGACGAGTCCGACCACGACCAGCACGCGCCGGAACACGAACAATCGCCGGTGGCCGGCCAGGTCGGGACGGCAACCGAACCAGATCAGTGGCGCCATGCACAGCAGCGGCTGCAGCCAGCGCCCCTTGACGTTCGTGACGCCGCCGAATGCCACCATCGCAGCCAGCAGCAAGGCCAGCGCCACCAGGTAGTTGAGCCAGAACCGGCAATGCATGCCGCGCGGCCGGTTCGCGCCGGCGCGCGGCCAGGCGTCGCGTCCGAACACCGCGCCCACCGCCAGCGCGAAGACGACCAGCGTGCCGAGCACTGCGTTGGCCAGACTGCCGAGCCCGCGAACCAGCCCCGCCCACGCACCGGGGCGCGCGTCCATCTTCGCCAGCGTGCGATCGCTCGCCATCTGCCAGTGGTCCAGCAGCCACCACGCGTGCGGCGCAACGACCAGCAGCGCGACCAACCCGGCCACGACCAGCCACGGACTGCGCGCCACCGGCCTGGCCTCGCGCGTGGCCAGCACCGCGAGCGCCAGCGCCGAGAAGAACAGCGCATAGCTGTACTTCGACAGCATCCCGAGACCGGCCAGGACGCCGAGCCACACGTACAAGGCCGGACGCGGGCGCTCGATCAGCTGCACCGTCACGAAGACCGTCGCGCTCGCCACCGCCGTCACCAGCACCGAGTGCGTCAGGTCGCGCTGCGACTCCCAGCCGATGTGCGGGATCAGCAGCATGCCGGCGGACGCGAGCAGCGCCAGCGGCGCGGGCATCGTCCGCAGCGCCGCCAGCCACGTGAAGACGTAGGTGAGCGCGAGCAGGACGTTCTTCAGCAGCGCCAGCGAGAATACCGACACGCCGGTCAGCTGGAACACGCCCCACTGCAGCCACGTGTACAGCGGCGGCTGCGCGCCGTAACCGGGTGCGAGCCCTTGCGTCCAGAGTGCCTGCTCGGCCTCGTCGAGTTCGAGCGCGTCGGAGACCAGCACGCGCGAGGCGAGGTGCGCGCCGAAGTACAGCAGCATCAGCCACAGCAACTGTCGCGCCGGCGGCGTGGCGTCGCCGGGCGCGGATCCCGGAGTCCGGTTCATGGGCAGGTCGCTCGATGACGCATCAGTTAACATTGCCGGCAGTCCGTCCAAGGCTCCCATGCTGCAATCCGCCGCACCCGAAGTCGCCTGCGCGCCGTCGACCGCCGAACCGGACGTCTCCATTGTCATCCCGGTCTACAACGAGGTCGACAACCTGCCCGAACTGGTCGAGCGGATCGAGCAGGCGCTGCGCCCGACCGGTCGCACGTTCGAGCTGATCGCGATCGACGACGGCTCGCGCGACGACAGCGCCGCGGTGCTGACCCGGCTCGCCGCCGACCGGCCCTGGCTTCGGCCGGTGCTGCTGGCGCGCAATTATGGCCAATCGAGCGCGCTGCAGGCCGGCTTCGACCGCGTGCGAGGACGCTACGTGGTCACGCTCGACGCCGACCTGCAGAACGATCCGCTCGACATCCCGGTGATGCTGGATCGCCTCGATCGCGACGACGGCGTCGACATGATCTCGGGCTGGCGCCAGCAACGGCAGGACAAGGCGCTGTCGCGCCGTCTGCCGTCGATGATCGCCAACCGGCTGATCTCGCGCAGCACCGGGGTGCAGCTGCACGACTACGGCTGCGCGCTCAAGGCCTACCGGCGCGAGATCATCGACCGCATCCGCCTGTACGGGGAACTGCATCGCTTCATTCCATCGCTGGCGCGCGACGCCGGCGCGCGGATCGCCGAGGTGCCGGTGCGCCACCACCCGCGCACGCGCGGCGAGTCGAAGTACGGCATCGACCGGACCTTCCGCGTGATCCTCGACCTCGTACTCGTCGTCTTCTTCATGCGCTACCGGCAGCGTCCGCTGCATGCCTTCGGCGGGCTGGGGCTCTGGCTCGCCGCGCCCGGCGCGCTGATCCTCGCTTGGCTGCTGGCGCTGAAGGTGAGCGGCGAGGACATCGGCGGCCGGCCGCTGCTGCTGGCCGGCGTGATGCTCGTGCTGATCGGCATGCAGCTGATCGTCGCCGGACTGGTCGGCGAGTTGCTGACGCGCATCTATCACGAGGGGCGCGGCACGCCGCAGTACCACGTGCGCGAGCCGCGCGCCAGCGAGTTCGCCCCCGAGCGTGAATCCTGAGCCGTCAGGGTTGCGCACCGCTCGCCGGGGCCTCCGATGAACCGCCGGCGCGCGGCGGCGTGGGCGAAGATCGCGGCGGGTGCGTTGCTGGTCGCAGCGATCCTGTGGTGGGCAGATCCCCGCCGGGTCCTCGACGAAGTGGCCGGCGCCGAACCGGCGTGGCTCGTCGCCGGTCTCGCTGCCTCGGCGGGCGCCAATCTCCTCTCCGCGCTGCGCTGGCGTGCGCTCGCCGCGTGGCTCGGCCAGCGGGTCGGCGCCATCGCCGCGACTGGCCTCTACTTCCGCGCGATCGCGATCAGCGCGTTGCTGCCCGGCGCAGTCGTCGGCGGCGACGTCTATCGCGCGGTCGCACTGAACCGCCGCGGCCAACCGGCGCTCGAAGCCGGCCTGTCGGTCTTCCTCGATCGCCTGAGCGGGCTGTGGATCCTGCTGGTGCTCGGCGCACTGGCCGCGGCCTGGGGCCTGTCTTCCGGCCAGGCGATCGCTGCCACGCCGACCGCGCTCGTGGCGGCGGGCGCCGGCGCGATGTGGGCCGCGGCGGCGGGCCTCCTGGCCGCACCAGCGCTGGGCTGGCCGGTGCTGAGAGCGCTGGCCGCCCGGCGCACCGGCGCGTCGGCGTCGGTCGGCGCGACCTGGCGCGGGCGCATCGCGACGGTCGCCCGGCGTCCCGGCGCCGGGCGGCAGTACGGGCTGCAGGTGTTCGCGTCGCTCGGCGTGCAGTGCCTGTCGATCGGCGCGTTCGCGCTCGGCGGCCGCGCATTGGGCATCGAACTGCCCGTCTGGGCCTGGGCGGCGGCCGCCGTTCCGGTCTTCCTGATGGCGACGCTGCCAGTCAGCTTCGGCGGATGGGGCACACGCGAAGCCGCCGCCGCGGTCGCGCTGGCCGGTTTCGGCGTTCCGGCGGCATCCGCGGTGGGCGCCTCGGTGCTCTACGGCCTGTTCGCGCTGGCGCAAGCGGTCGCGGGCGGGTTGCTGCTGATCAGTGGCCGGCGCGAAGCGCACCGACTGGCCGGTTCGGAACACCGCACCAGAGTGCGGCCGTGAACAGCACGTACATCATGCTGACGTTCGAGCGCGCCAAGTAGGATTCGAGCAGGCAGATCACGATCAGCAGCGTGGGCACCGCGCGGCGAATTCGTTGGCGCCCGTCGTCGGGGCCCGCCCTCAACAACGGGACGAACAGCACCAACGCCAGCATGATTCCGCCCGGCACGCCGGCGGCCGTGAGCACCAGCAGGTAGTGGTTGTGCGGATTCCAGCCCGCGGGCCACTGCGGCGTGTGGACCGCGTTGACCCGCTCGTATTCGCTGCGGTAGTCGCCGATGCCGACGCCCAGCAGCGGATGCTCCGAGTAGATCCGCCAGGCGTTGACCACGAACACGATGCGCTGGCTGGCCGAGAGTTCGGGGCGCGTTTCGTACTCGACGACACCCTGCACCGCGTCGTGGACCCGCTCCCTGAAGTAGTCGCTGCCGAAGTAGCCGCCCAGGACGACACCGCCGATCAGCGCCGTCGACAACAGCGACGCGGCCAGCGGGCGGCGCCCACTGCGCTGGAACACCAGAAGCGCGAGCAGCGCCAGGAAACCGACGAGCCCGGTGCGGCCGCCCGCGATCAGCAGGTTCATCGCCGTCGCCGCGAGGAGCGCCGCGTAGAGCAGGCGCCAGCGCGCGGTCGCGGCCTCGAACAGCAGGCGGTGTCCGGCGAGGTAACCGGCCAGCGCCAGCAGCGGCGCATACATGATGCGATCGACGAACGGCGCGGTGTCGTACGGATCCTTCTCGACGCGCACGCCGGCCGGCAGCCCCGGCCACAGGTGAAGCTGCGCCCAGTTGTAGAACGCCAGGGCCTCGCAGAGCGCAATCGACGCCAGGAAAGCCGTGACGTAGCGCACGAAGTGCTCGCGGCGCGCGACGCTGAAATACAGCAGGAACAACAGGAAGAAGTTGTTCCGCTTGATCATCCGCCAACCCCATTCGGTGTCGTTGGTCCACAGCATCGACGCCAGCAGGACGCCGTAGTAACCGACGAAGATCCACACCAGCGGCTCGCCCGCGAGCGCCCGCAGCTTTTCCGGCAGTCGCCCCTCGATCAGCCACAGCGCCAGCATCGCAGCGGTCAGCAGGTAGGCGGGCGCCACCTGCACCGGGATGCAGAAGAAGACCGCAGCGAGCAGCCACGAGTTGATTTCGGGGATCCGACTGCGCAACTGCGCGAGGCTCACTCGAACTCCACGCCGCAGCCGGCAAAGGCCCTTCGCATGTCCTCGCGCTCCCGTTCCGACCGGAAGCGCACCCGGTCCCAGCCGAAGGCGATCACTCGCACCTGCGGCGGGTAGATCTGCCGCGCCAGCAGCAACGACGACGAGCGCACGCCGATCACCGCGTCGTACGGCGTGCACGCCATGTACGATTCCAGCGCACCGGCAGGCTCGATCAGCCGGTAGTCGGGATGGGCGAGTTCGTGCTGCGCGTCCTTCGGATGGGCCTTGTAGTCGACCTGCGCAATGCGCTGGTTCGCCAGCCAGTGGCGGATACGCGACGTCACGTCGTCCAGGTCGGACGCCGACATGAGCCGGAAGCCGGTCAGCGGCTGGCCGATCACGAGCGCCCGACGCTCGCCCGAATCGCGGTGAAGGCACGGACGGGCATCGACCAGCGGCGGCAGCACGCACACCTTCGCTGGCGGGTACTCGTGCGGCAGGCCCGGCAGCACGTAGATGCGATCGCAGAACGGCGCGTCCGAGCCGATGCGGTCCCCGCCGAAGCACTCGTAGTCGAGCTCGCGCGCGAACAGCCGGCGCAGCTTGCGCGGGAACTGCAGCAGGCGCCTGGCGGGCGTCAACGGATACCGGCGAATGCTGATGACGCCGTCCGGCAGGATGCGTGCGCGCATCTCGCGCGCGCCGCACGCGGCGGGCAGCGCGCGAAGGAAGTAGTTGATCGCCTCGGTGTCGAAGACCGCGCTGTGCAGCACCAGTCGTTCGCAGGGGCCGGCGAGTTCTGCCACCAGCCGGATGTTGGCGCGCAGGCGACGGTGGCGGCCGAAGGGCCCGGGCAGCGGTTCCAGCCGCGGCCAGGCCATGTAGCTGCACGCGTCCCACTCTCGCGGGTCGACGACCGCATCGAGCCCGCGCTTGTACCAGACCAGCACCTGGCGCGCACCGGCCTCGAAGCGTTCGGCGATGCGCCGGGCGGCCAGGTACTGCAGGGGAGATGCGACGAAATAGACGGCGACCGTGCCGGATCGGCTCATGCGGGAGATGGGGCGGGTAGCTGCGCGCAGGCCAGATGCTACCCCTTTACGGCGTCGCCCTCCTGCGCATCGCCCCCGCCCGGTTCGCGGCCCCGCGAAACGGCTTCGTCAGCCGATCCCCAGCGCCTTCGCCACGCCCGCGCCGTAGGCCGGATCGCACTTCGTGCAGTTCTCGACGTGCCGGCGCTTGACCTCGATTGGCGCGTCGCCCATCGCCCGGGCGGTGTTCTCGAACAGCACCTGCTGCTGGGCCGGCGTCATCAACCGGAAAAGTGCGCGCGGCTGCGAGAAATAGTCGTCGTCGTCTTCCCTGAAGTTCCAGTGGTCGGCCGCCCCGTCGAGCGCCAGCGGCGGCTCGCGGAAATCCGGCTGCTGCTGCCACTCGCCGTAGCTGTTCGGCTCGTAGCCCAGCGTGCTGCCGGCGTTGCCGTCCACGCGCATCGCGCCGTCGCGGTGGTAGTTGTGGAACGGGCACTTCGGCGTGTTCACCGGGATCTGGTAGTGGTTCACGCCGAGCCGGTAGCGCTGCGCGTCGCCGTACGAGAACAGCCGTCCCTGCAGCATCTTGTCGGGCGAGAAGCCGATGCCCGGCACCACGTTGCCCGGGT
>DAORSF010000006.1:0-18732 GCA_035443405.1 Burkholderiaceae bacterium
AGGTCGTCATCTTCGCCGCCGGCACCGGCAATCCGTTCTTCACCACCGACACGGCGGCCGCGCTGCGCGGCGCCGAGATGGGGGTCGAGCTCGTTCTGAAGGCCACCAAGGTCGACGGCGTCTACAGCTCCGACCCGATGACCGACCCGGGCGCGCAGCGATTCGCCCGGATCAGCTTCGACGAGGCGATCGCGCGCCACCTCAAGGTCATGGACGCGACCGCGTTCGCGCTATGCCGGGACCAGAGGCTGCCGATCAAGGTGTTCTCGATCCTCGAGGAGGGCGCGCTGCGTCGCGCGCTGACCGGCGACGACGAGGGCACGCTGGTGCACGCCTGAGCGCCGCCGCGGGCGGCGGGACGGGCGCGTCGAAGGTTCTTTTGCGGAGGTAGCATGAGCATCGCCGAGGTCAGGCAGTCGGCCGAGCAGAAGATGCAGAAGTCGATCGAGGCCCTGAAGACGAGCCTCGCCAAGATCCGCACCGGGCGCGCACACGCGGGCCTGCTCGATCACATCATGGTCGACTACTACGGAAGCATGGTCCCGATCGGGCAGGTCGCCAACGTCACGGTCCAGGATGCGCGCACGATCGCGGTGCAGCCGTGGGAGAAGAAGATGGTCCAGGTCGTCGACAAGGCGATCCGCGAGTCCGACCTCGGGCTGAATCCGGCCACCAGCGGCGACCTGATCCGGGTGCCGATGCCGCCGCTCTCCGAGGAACGCCGCCGCGAACTCACCAAGGTGGTCAAGCACGAAGGCGAGCAGGCCAAGGTGGCGGTGCGCAACCTGCGTCGCGACGCCAACGAGCACCTGAAGAAGCTGCTCAAGGACAAGGCGATCTCGGAGGACGACGAGCGGCGTGCGCAGGACGACGTGCAGAAGCTCACCGACCGCTTCGTCGTCGAGATCGACCGTATGCTGTCGGTCAAGGAACAGGAGATCATGACCGTCTGAGCGGCGAGCCCGGACGACCATGCCCGACACGATGCCGAAGTTCAGCAGTTCCACGGTTGCGGTGCCCGAGTACAACGCGGTGCCGCGCCACGTCGCGATCATCATGGACGGCAATGGCCGCTGGGCGACTTCCCGGCACCTGCCGCGGGTCGCCGGGCATGCCAAGGGCGTCGAGGCAGTGCGCGCGACCGTGGAGGCTTGCGCGCGCCGCGGGATCGAATTCCTCACGCTGTTCGCGTTCAGCTCCGAGAACTGGCGCCGGCCGGCCGACGAGGTGTCGGTGCTGATGCGGCTGTTCATTTCCGCGCTCGAACGCGAGGTGACCCAGCTGCTCAGGAACGGCATCCGGCTGCGGGTGATCGGCGAACTGTCGGCATTCGAGCCGCGGCTTCGCGAACTGGTCGCGCAGGCCGAAGCGCGCACGGCCGGCAACGCTCGCATGACGCTGACCGTGGCCGCCAACTACGGCGGTCGCTGGGACATCCTGCAGGCGGTCCGGGCGGCGCTTTGCGAGCGTCCGGAACTGGCGCAGCATCCCGAACTGCTCCGCGAGGAGGCGATCGACCGCCACCTCGCGATGGCCTATGCCCCGGAGCCCGACCTCTTCATCCGCACCGGCGGGGAGCAGCGGGTGAGCAACTTCCTGTTGTGGCAGCTCGCCTATACCGAGCTCTATTTCACCGACGCGTACTGGCCCGACTTCGACGCGGCGGCGCTCGACCGGGCCATCGAGTCGTTCGCGGCGCGCGAGCGCCGGTTCGGGCGTACCAGCGCACAGGTCACCGCGGCCACGCCGGGCTGAGCCTCCCGCCGATGCTCGGCAAGCGCGTTGTCACGGCCCTCGTCCTGCTGGCGATCCTGCTGCCGTCGATCTTCGTCTTCTCCCCCTGGGTCTGGGGCGCGGTGACGCTGGTGTTCCTGGCGGTCGGCGCGCACGAGTGGAGCCTGCTGCTCGGTCATCGCCGCTCGGCCCTCGCCGCGGCGGCGTCACTCGCCGGGATCGGCGTGGCGCTGCTGGCCTGGCACGATCTTGGCGGCTGGCCGCGCTGGCTGGTGCCACTCGCCTGCGGTCTCGCCACGCTGCTGTGGGTCGTGCACGGGCCGGTTCGGCTGCGCCGGCACGATGCCCGCGGCGGCGGCTGGCCGCTGGCGGCCGCGCTGCTGCTGGCGTGCTGGATCGCGCTGCTGGCCTTGCGCGACATCGGCGCGGCTGCCCTGTTGTCGGCGATGGCGATCGTCTGGGTGGCCGACATCGCGGCCTATTTCGTCGGCCGTGCCGTGGGTCGACGCAAGCTCGCCCCCGCGATCAGTCCGGGCAAGAGCTGGGAGGGCGCGATCGGCGGCTTCTTCGCGGTGGCCGTGATCGGCCTGGCGGCTGCGGCGGCGCCGGCTCTCTCGGATGCGTTGCCGGCGCGGCTGGTCGCGAACTGGTCGCCGTTCGGCGCGGTGCTGGCGCTGGTGGCGCTGGCTGCGCTGTCGATCGTCGGAGACCTTCACGAGTCGCTGCTCAAGCGCCAGGCCGGCGTCAAGGACAGCGGCACGCTGCTGCCGGGTCACGGCGGCGTGCTCGACCGCATCGACGCGCTGATCCCGACGATGCCGGCGGCGATGCTGCTGCACCGTCTGCTGGGATAATCTGCGCCATGCAGCCCGACTCGCGCACGCTCACCATCCTCGGCGCCACCGGCTCGATCGGACGCAGCACGCTCGACGTCGTCGCGCGGCACCCGCATCGCTATCGCGTGTTCGCGCTGTCGGCGCATCGGCAGGCGGGTGCGCTCGCCGGGTTGTGCGTGCGTCACGCGCCGCGCTACGCGGTGGTCGGCGACGCCGCGGCGGCGGACTCGGTGCGCGCGCAACTGGCCGCCGCCGGATCGGCGACCGAAGTGCTGGTCGGCGAGCAGGCGCTGGCGGACATCGCCGCGCACCCGCAGGTCGACACCGTCATGGCGGCCATCGTCGGCGCCGCCGGCCTGACTCCGGCGATTGCCGCCGCGCGCGCCGGCAAACGGATCCTGCTCGCCAACAAGGAGTCGCTGGTCATGGCCGGCGAGGTCTTCCTGCGGGCCTGCAGCGACGGCGGCGCCGCAGTGCTGCCGATCGACAGCGAACACAACGCGATCTTCCAGTGCCTGCCGGCCGGGCAGCGCACCGGGGCGGCTGCACCGGGCGTGCGCCGCATCCTGCTCACCGCGTCGGGAGGGCCGTTCCGGCGCGCGAGTGCCGCCGAGATGTCGCAGGCGACGCCCGAACAGGCGTGCGCGCATCCGAACTGGTCGATGGGCCGCAAGATCTCGGTCGATTCGGCGACCATGATGAACAAGGGGCTCGAACTGATCGAGGCGTCGTATCTGTTCGGTCTGCCCGAAGCCAGGCTCGGCGTGCTCGTGCATCCGCAGAGCATCGTTCACTCGATGGTCGAATACGAGGACGGTTCCATGCTCGCCCAGTTGGGCAATCCCGACATGCGCACCCCCATCGCGCACGCGCTCGCGCACCCCGAGCGCATCGACAGCGGCGTCGCGCCGCTGAGCCTGGCGGAGATCGGCAGGCTCGATTTCGAGGCCCCGGACCTGCAACGCTTCCCGTGCCTGGGGCTGGCGCACGACGCATTGCGCGCCGGCGGCGCGGCGCCGTGCGCGCTCAACGCCGCCAACGAGGTCGCCGTGGGTGCGTTCCTCGATCGCGCGCTCCGGTTCACCGACATCGCCCGTGTCGCCGAGGCGGTGCTGCAGGCGATCGGTTCGCGCGCAGCGGGCGGCGACGTCGACGAGGTGCTCGAGATCGACCGCGAGGCGCGTTCGGTCGCGCGCGGCCAGCTGCTGCGGTGCGCGGCATGAGCACGATGCAGACGCTGGTTGCATTCCTCGCGGCGCTGACGCTGCTGATCTTCGTCCACGAACTCGGGCACTACCTGGTCGCGCGCTGGTGCGACGTCAAGGTGCTGCGCTTCTCGATCGGCTTCGGTCGACCGCTGTTCAGCTGGCGCGTCGGCCCCGATCGGACCGAATGGACGATCGCGGCGATTCCGCTCGGCGGCTACGTCAGGATGCTCGACGAACGCGATACCGCCGTCGGGCCCATCCCGGTCGACGAACTGCCGCGCGCGTTCACGCGCAAGACGCTCGCGCAACGTTCGGCGATCGTCGTGGCCGGCCCGCTGGCCAACTTCCTGCTCGCGATCGCGTTGTACGCGGCAATGGGCTGGATCGGCACGCAGGAGCCCGCGCCGGTGATCGACGAGCCGGCCGGCGGCACGCCGGCGGCCATCGCGCGACTGCAGGGCGGTGACCGCCTGCTGGCGGTCGACGGCGCGCCCGTGCGTTCCTGGAATGACGTGCGCCTGAAGCTGCTCGAACCGGTGATCGAGCGGCGCGAGACCGAGTTGCGCGTGGCGCGCGACGGTGGATCGAGCCTGTTGCGCATCGACACGCGTGGCTTGCCTGCCGACGAGGCCGAGCGCGATTTCCTTCGCACGCTGGGCCTGCGGCTCGCGCCGGGAAAGGTCGTGATCGGGAACCTGGTGGGCGGCGGCGCGGCCGAACGCGACGGCCTGCTGGTCGGCGACGAGCTGGCGGCGGTCGCCGGCAGCCCGGTGCGCCGCGGCTCCGACGTCATCGAGCGGGTGCAGGCGAGCGCGGGCAGCCCGCTCGGCTTCACCGTCGTGCGCGGGCGCGAGGAGTTGACGATCACGGTGACGCCCGACGCAGTGCAGCTGGCGGCCGGCGCCGACCGGGTCGGGCGCATCGGCGCCGGCCTGCAGGACCGGATCCTGATGGAGACGGTGCGCTACGGGCCGCTCGAATCGCTGGGCCATGGCGTGCGCCAGACCTGGGAGATGTCGCTGTTCTCGCTGAGAATGCTCGGCAAGATGCTGATGGGCGAGTTGTCGCTTCGCAACCTGAGCGGGCCGGTGACGATCGCGGATCTCGCGGGCCAGTCGGTACGGGTGGGATGGCTCGCCTACGCAAGCTTCCTGGCGTTGATCAGCATCAGCCTCGGGGTGTTGAACCTGTTGCCGATCCCCGTGCTCGACGGGGGCCATTTGGTATATTACGCGCTCGAAGCAGCGCGAGGCAGGCCGTTGTCCGAGCGCTTTGTGGTGATCACACAAAAAGCCGGCCTCGCGATCATCATGATGATGATGGCGCTGGCCCTGTTCAACGACATCACCCGCCTGATCGGTTCCTGACGCATGGCATTCGATCGACGCCGACCGGGGCGCAAACCGGGATCGGCTCGCCGTGCGCTGGCCGCGCTCGCAGCGGCGATCGTCGCCGCGACCTTGCCCCGCGCGGCGCTTGCGATCGAGCCGTTCGTCATCCGCGACATCCGGGTCGAAGGCGTGCAGCGCACCGAACCGGGGACCGTGTTCAGTTACCTGCCGGTTCGGGTCGGCGACCGGATCACCGACGAGAAAGCCAGCGAGGCCGTCAAGGCGCTGTTCGCGACCGGGTTCTTCCGGGACGTGCGCCTGGAGGCCGAAGGCGACGTGCTCGTCGTCTACGTCGAGGAGCGCCCGGCGATTGCGTCGGTCGACGTCAGCGGCTCCAAGGAATTCGACGCCGACACGCTCAAGCGCGTGCTGCGCGAGCAGGGTCTCGCCGAGTCGCGCATCTTCGACCGTGCCGTTCTCGAGCGCGCCGAGCAGGAAATCAAGCGCCAGTACCTGTCGCGCGGCAAGTACGCGGTCCGCGTCACGTCGACGATCACCCCGCTGGAGCGCAACCGCGTCGGCATCGCCCTGGCGATCGAGGAAGGCGACACCGCACGCATCACGTCGATCCGGTTCGTCGGCAACAAGGCGTTCGGCTCCAAGCGCCTGCTCGACGAGATGAGGCTGTCCACGCCGACCTGGTTCACGTGGTACTCGAAGGCCGACCAGTACGCGCGAGAGAAACTCGCCGGCGACCTCGAGGCGCTGCGCTCGTTCTACCTGGACCGCGGCTACCTCGAGTTCAACGTCGAGTCGACGCAGGTCTCGATTTCTCCCGACAAGGATGGCGTCGAAATCACCATCGACGTCAACGAGGGCGAACTGTACCGGGTGTCCGGCATCCGCTTCGGAGGCGAGCTTCTCGGCCGCCAGAACGAGTTCGAGCCGCTGGTGCAGCTGAAGCCCGGCGACGTGTTCTCGGGCAGCAAGCTCACCGACTCGACCAAGCGCATCTCCGAGAAGCTCGGCACGCTGGGCTACGCGTTCGCCAACGTCAACGCCGTGCCGCAGATCGACCGCGAGAAGCGCGAGGTCGCTTTCGACATCCTCGTGGACCCGGGCCGAAGGGTGTACGTGCGTCGCATCGACATCGCGGGCAACATGCGCACTCGCGACGAAGTGATCAGGCGGGAGCTTCGTCAGTACGAAGACGCGTGGTACGACGCCGAGAAGATCCGCCTCTCGCGCTCGCGAGTCGACCGCCTCGGCTACTTCACCGAGGTCAAGATCGACACGCGGCCGGTCCCCGATGCGCCGGACCAGGTCGATCTGGGCGTCACCGTCACCGAGCGGCCCACCGGCAACATCTCGCTCGGGATCGGCTTTTCGAGCACCGAGAAGGTGATCCTGTCGGGCTCGATCGTGCAGCCGAACTTCCTCGGCACGGGCAAGTCGCTCGCGCTGCAACTGAACACCAGCCGCCTGGCGCGTACGGTGGTGCTGTCGCACACCGATCCGTACTTCACGGCCGACGGCGTGAGCCGGAGCTTCGACCTCTACACGCGCACCTTCAACGCGCAAGAGCTCGACCTCGGCGACTACAAGACGCGAGCGACGGGTGTCGGCCTGCGCTTCGGCGTGCCGTACACCGAGCATGACCGGATCAGCTTCGGCATGACCTACGAGCGCAACGACGTGAAGCTGGGCGCCTTCCCGCCGCAGCGCTACGTCAATTTCGTCGACGACTTCGGAAGCTCGACGACGGCGCTGCTCGGCACGCTGGGCTGGAGCCGCGACAGCCGCGACAGCGCTCTGGTGCCGACCCGGGGGCGGGTGCAGAACGCGGGCGTCGAGGTCACGATGCCGGTGGCCGAGTTGCGCTACTGGCGGGCGACCTACACGCACGAGTGGTACTACCCGATGACGCGCGACGTCACGCTGGCGCTGCACGGCGACGTCGGGATCGGGCGCGGCTTCGGCGGCGTCGAGTACCCGCTCTTCAAGAACTTCTATGTCGGCGGCATCGGCTCGGTGCGCGGCTACTATCCGAGTTCGATCGGCCCGAGCGAGATCGAGACGCTCTCCGATGGTCGAACGCGCGAGGTGCCGCTGGGTGGGCAGACGCGGCTCGTCGGCAGCGCCGAGTTCATCTTCCCGCTGCCGGGCACCGGCAACGACCGCACGATCCGCTCGTTCGTGTTCCTGGATGCCGGGACGGTCGTCTCGCAGGGCGCTTCGATCACCGCCGACGACATGCGCTTCTCGACGGGCCTGGGGCTGACCTGGCTGTCGCCGATCGGCCCGTTGAAGCTGAGCATCGCCTTCCCGCTTCGCAAGCAGGAGGGCGACCGGACCCAGCGAGTCCAGTTCCAGATCGGCACCGGCTTCTGAGGCTTGCCCGCCGTTGCAACTGTGCGACAATCCGTGGCTTCAAGGGATGCGATCTGCAGGAAGGGCTGGATGAAGTTTGTCAGGACTCTCGCAGCGTGCTGCCTCGCGGCGGCGTGCACCGTGGCCGGCGCCCAGGAGACGCTGAAGATCGGCTTCGTGAGCACCGAGCGGATCCTGCGCGATGCCGCGCCGGCGAAGGCCGCGCAGCAGAAGCTGGAGCAGGAGTTCAGCCGGCGCGACAAGGAACTGCAGGAGATGGCCGCCCGGCTCAAGTCGCTCGGTGAGCGCGTCGAGCGCGACGCGGCGGTGTCGTCCGAGGGCGACCGCCAGCGCCGCCAGCGCGAGTTCGCCGAGGTCGAGAAAGACTACCAGCGCAAGCAGCGAGAGTTCCGCGAAGACCTCAACCAGCGCCGAAACGAAGAACTCTCGCAGGTCATCGACAAGGCGAACCGCGTCATCAAGCAGATCGCCGAGCAGGAAAAGTACGACATGATCCTGCAGGAGGCGGTGTTCGCGAGCCCGCGCATCGACATCACCGAAAAGGT
The DNA here is from genome assembly GCA_035443405.1 of Burkholderiaceae bacterium. Lineage (GTDB taxonomy): Bacteria > Pseudomonadota > Gammaproteobacteria > Burkholderiales > Burkholderiaceae_E > Zeimonas. Next base: position 8,046 of record DAORSF010000006.1, read on the forward strand.
GCTGCGCGCGCTCGCCAACGGCAAGCAGTAGTGCCCGCGAGCCCCCGGGGCGCGCAGGCCGCGACACCTTGACGGGGCGTTCGCGATGCGCCGGCTCGACGAGGGACTGACGATCGGAGACCTGGCGCGGCGGCTCGACGCGCCCCTGCGTCGCGGTGATCCCGGGCGACGCATCCACGCCCTTGCCAGCCTGTCGGCCGCGGGCCCCGACGACCTGAGCTTCCTGGCCTCGGCGCGACACGCAGCGCAGGCGCGCGGCACGCGCGCCGCCGCGGTGATCGTCTCTCCCGAACTGGCCCACGAAGTCGCGGCGACCAGCGCGCTGATCGAGGTCGACGACGCGCTGCGCGCGTTCGGTGCGCTGGCTCGCGACGTCGCTGCGCTGCTGGCGCGGCCGCGGGAGCCGGGCGTGCACCCGAGCGCCGTGATCGGGGTCGGCGCGACGCTCGGGCGCGACGTGAGCATCGGCCCGTTCGTCGTGATCGGCGAGGGCGCCCGGATCGGAGACGGCTCGGTGCTCGATGCGGGCGTGTCGATCGGTGCGCGCAGCGTCGTCGGGGCCGCCAGTCGCCTGCATCCGCGCGTGACGATCGAGCACGACTGCGTGCTGGGGCACGGCTGCGTGGTCTTCGCCGGCACCGTCATCGGCTCCGACGGATTCGGATTCGCCAGCGGCCCCGGAGGGTGGGAGAAGATTCCGCAGCTGGGCGGCGTCGTCGTCGGCGACGGGGTCGAGATCGGCGCGAATTGCACGGTCGACCGGGGCGCGCTCGAGGACACGGTCATCGGCGACGGCTGCAAGCTCGACAACCTCATCCAGGTCGCGCACAACGTGCGGATCGGCGAACACACCGCGATCGCCGGGTGTGTCGGCATCGCCGGCAGCGCGGTCGTCGGGCGGCGCTGCCGCATCGGCGGCGGTGCCGGGATCCTCGGCCACCTCGAGATCTGCGACGACGTGACCGTCTCGGCGATGAGCCTGGTCACGCGGTCGATCCGCCAGCCGGGCTTCTACTCGGGCGTGTTCCCGCTGATGGACAATGCCGGGTGGGAGCGATCCGCCGCGCTGCTCAGGCAGTTGCCGCAATGGCGATTGCGCCTGCGCCGACTCGAACGAACCGACAGGAAAGAAGAATGACCGTCCTCGACATCCGCGCAATCCTCGAACACCTGCCGCACCGCTACCCGATGCTGCTCGTCGATCGGGTGCTCGAGCTCGAGAAGGGCAAGCGCATCGTCGCGATCAAGAACGTGTCGATCAACGAGCCGTTCTTCACCGGCCACTTTCCGTACCTGCCGGTGATGCCGGGCGTGCTGCAGGTCGAGGCCCTCGCACAGGCCGCCGGGATCCTGTCGTTCCAGACGATGGGTCGAATGTCCGACGCAAGCACCGTCTACTATTTCGTCGGCATCGACAGCGCCCGCTTCAAGCGGCCGGTGGTGCCCGGCGACCAGCTCAGGCTGGAGGTCGAGATCGTGCGCATCTCGCGCTCGATCTGGAAGTACGCGGGCAAGGCCACGGTCGAGGGCCAGGTCGCCGCGGAGGCCGAACTGATGTGCACGCTGCGCGAAATCGAGCCGGGGAACGGCGCTGCGGCGACACCCGCGGCAGGTTGAGCGGACGGCAGGCATGTCCCGAATCCACCCCAGTGCGATCGTCGATCCGCGTGCGGAACTCGACGGCAGCGTCGAGGTCGGCGCGTACTCGGTCATCGGCGCGGGCGTGCGCATCGGCGCGCAGACCCGCGTCGGGCCTCACGTCGTGATCGAGGGCAGCACGACGATCGGCCGCGGCAACCGGATCTTCCAGTTCGCGTCGATCGGCGCCGACCCGCAGGACAAGAAGTACGGGGGCGAGGCGACCGGGCTCGAGATCGGCGACGGCAACACCATCCGCGAGTTCGTCACCATCAACCGCGGGACGATCCAGGATCGCACCGTCACGCGCGTCGGCAGCGACGCCTGGATCATGGCCTACGTGCACATCGCGCACGACTGCATCGTCGGCGACCACGTGATCATCGCCAACAGCACGAACCTGGCGGGCCACGTCGAGATCGGCGACTGGGCGATCCTCGGCGGCGCGACGCAGGTCCACCAGTTCTGCAAGATCGGCGCCCATGCGATGACTGCAGCGGGCACGGTCGTGTTGCACGACGTTCCGCCGTACGTGATGACATCGGGCAACAGCGCGCGGGCCCACGGCATCAACGCCGAGGGACTTCGACGCCGCGGTTTCGACGCCGAGCGGATCAGCGCGATCCGGCGCGCGTACAAGTCGATCTACAAGAGCGGCGCGACGATGCAGCAGGCGCGCGAGGCGCTTCGCGCGTCGATCCGCGACGGCGGGGGCACGGCATCCGGGGAGCGGTCGGTGGCGGACGCCGGCGTGGCGCCGAGCGCCGCGGCGCGAGCCGACCTCGAACTGCTGGCCGACTTCCTCGACGGCGTCACGCGCGGCATCGTGCGCTGATGGCCGGCCAGGCGGTCGACTCGGGGGCCTTCACGCTGGGCATGGTCGCGGGCGAGGCGTCTGGCGACCTGCTCGCGGCGTCGCTGCTCGGCGGCATCGCCACGCGCGTCGAGCGCCTCGAAGCGGGCGGCATCGGGGGGCCGGCGATGGCACGCCACGGCTTCGACGCGTGGTGGCCGATCGACGCGCTGTCGGTCAATGGCTACCTGGAGGTGCTGCGCGAGTACCCCAGGCTGCGGCGCATGCGCGACGCGCTCGCCGCGCGCCTGGTCGACTGGCAACCGCGGGTGTTCGTCGGCGTCGATGCACCCGACTTCAACCTCGACCTCGAAGGAAGGCTGCGCCGGCACGGCATCCGCACCGTCCACTTCATCGGACCGTCGATCTGGGCCTGGCGGCGCGAACGCATCGACAAGATCCGGCGCAACGTGGATCACATGCTGCTGGTGTTCCCGTTCGAGGAGGCGATCTACCGCGACGCGGGGATTCCGGCCACCTATGTCGGGCATCCGCTCGCGGACGCGATCCCTGCGCACGCGGATGGCGCGAACGCGCGGCGCGCGCTCGGCCTTCCGGCGTCCGGTGCGGTGGTGGCACTTCTGCCCGGCAGCCGTGTCTCCGAGGTCGAACACCTCGCCCTGCCGTTCCTGCGCACCGCCGAATGGCTGCACGCGCGCCGAGGCGACCTCCATTTCGTGCTCCCGGCGGCTTCGCCCGCGCTGTTCGCACGCCTGAAGGCGATCGTCGCCGCGGCGCACCTGCCCGCCAACCTGTCACTGACGCTCGTTTCGGGGCGTTCGCACGATGCGCTGGCGGCCGCCGACACCGTGCTCGTCGCCAGCGGCACCGCGACGCTGGAGACTGCGCTGTTCCGAAAGCCGATGGTGATCGCGTACCGGATGAGCTGGCTGAGCCATCGCATCATGCGGCGCATGGGCTACCTCCCTTACGTGGGCTTGCCGAACATCCTGTCCGGGCGCTTCGTGGTGCCCGAGTTCCTGCAGTCGGACGTGCGCGCGCCGGCGATGGGCGAGGCGCTGCTGCGCCAGCTCGAGGACGACGCGCACCGCCAGGCGATCGTCGCGCAGTTCGGCGCGTTGCACGATTCGCTGCGTTGCGGCTGCGCCGCGCGCGCCGCACGCGCCGTCCTGGAGGCGGCCGGTGGCTGAGCGGGGCAGCGACGGACGCCGCGGCGCGAGTGCTCCGAGCCTCCAGTTCGAGCTGGTCCTGCCCATGACGGCGGGGCCGGTCTGCGGGGTCGACGAGGCCGGTCGCGGCCCCCTGGCCGGTCCGGTGTACGCCGCAGCGGTGATCCTCGACGTCGCTGCGCCGATCGACGGACTGCGCGACTCGAAGGCGCTGTCCGCGCCGCGCCGCGAAGCGCTGGCAAGGCTGATCCGCGAGCGCGCACGGGCCTGGGCGATCGCGTGCGCCAGCGCGGCCGAGATCGACGAGCTGAACATCCTGCAGGCGACCTTGCTCGCGATGAAGCGGGCGGTGGCGGCGCTGGCGATCGAGCCTGCCCTGGCCAGGGTCGACGGCAATCGGCCGCCCAGGCTGCGGTGTGCGGTGCAGACGCTGGTCGGCGGCGACGCGATCGATCCGGCGATCTCGGCCGCGTCGATTCTCGCCAAGTGCGCGCGAGACGAAGCGATGTTCGCGCTGCACGAGCGCTTCCCGCAATACCGGTTCGACCGGCACAAGGGCTATCCGACCGCCGAGCACCTGGCGTGCCTGCGGGCGCATGGCCCGTGTACCGAGCACCGCCGGAGCTTCGCGCCGGTGCGCGCGCTGTCGTCGGCGCCGATCGCGCGGGCCAGGCGGAGCCCGCATGCCTGACGAGATCGTGTCCGCGGGCAACGAGCGCTTCCGTCGTCTGCTCGACCTGGCCGGTTCGGCGCGCGAGCGCCGACGCGTGGGGCTGTCGGTGATCGAGGGCGTGCACCTCGTCCAGGCCTGGTTCGAGCGTTTCGGCAGCCAGGCGGGTGTCGCGCAGCTGTTCGTGCCGCGCAGCGGCCTCGCGGCGACCGAAGTGCGCGCCTTGCTGCAGCGCTTCGCCGTCGCTCCGACGGTGCTCGACGACCGGCTGTTCGCCCGCGCGAGCCAGGTCCAGCACGGCACCGGACCGCTGGCGATCGTGCCCACGCCCCGGCCGGCGCTGCCCGAAAGGCTTGCCGAGGACGCGGTCTACCTCGACCGCGTCCAGGATCCGGGCAACGTCGGCAGTGTGCTGCGCACCTGCGCCGCGGTCGGCGTGCGACGCGTGCTGACGTCGCCGGGAACGGCCTTCTGCTGGTCGCCGAAGGTGCTGCGTGCCGGGATGGGCGCGCACTTCCACCTCGAGATCCACGAGGGCGTCGACGCGGCCGCGCTGCGCGAACGGGTTGCCGTCGCCGTCCACGCGGCCGACGCCGCCGGGGACTCGCTGTATCACGCCGACCTGCTCGCGCCGTCGTTGTGGCTGTTCGGAAACGAGGGGCAGGGACTCGACGCGAGCCTGCGCGCCTGGCCGGCAGTCTCGCCGATCGCGATACCGCAGCGGCCGGCGATCGAATCGCTGAACGTCGGCGTGGCCGCCGCGGTTTGCCTGTACGAGCAGTTGCGCCAGCGGATCGCGGCAGGCGTCGCCGCGGCGGGCTAGGGCCGCCCGCTGTGCGTCATTCGATCTGCAGCATCTGCAGGATGGTCGCAGCGATCTCCTCGATCGACTTGGTCGTCGACGACAGCCAGCGGATGCCTTCGCGGCGCATCATCGCCTCGGCCTCGCTGACCTCGTAGCGGCAGTTCTCGATCGACGCGTAGCGGCTTCCCGGGCGGCGCTCGTTGCGGATCTCGGCCAGTCTCTCGGGAGCGATCGACAGGCCGAACAGCTTGGGCTTGTACCGGTACAGCACGGCAGGCAGTCGACGGCGCTCGAAATCGTCCGGGATCAGCGGGTAGTTGGCCGCGCGGATGCCGTGTTGCATCGCAAGGTAGAGGGTGGTCGGCGTCTTGCCGCTGCGCGACACGCCGACCAGGATCACTTCGGCGTTGGCCAGGTCGGCGTGCAGTTGTCCGTCGTCGTGCGCCAGCGAGTAGTTGATCGCCGCGATCCGCCGCTGGTAGGCCTCGGTGTTCGTCGCCGTGTGAGATCGGCCGATGGTGTGCGTCGAGCGCACGCCGAACTCGTTCTCCAGTGGCTCCACGAAGGTCGCGAACAGGTCGAGGAAGCGGCAGTTCGCCAGCCGCACGACGTCGTTGATCGAACCGTCGACCAGGGTGCTGAACACGATCGGGCGATGCCTGTCGGCCAGTGCCTGCCGGTCGATCCGCTCGACGGCCTGGCGCGCCTTGTCCACCGAATCGATGAACGGCAGGCGGACCTCGCGCAGGCGCAGGTGCTCGAACTGGGTCAGCAACGAATGCCCGAAGGTCTCGGCGGTCACGCCGGTGCCGTCGGAGACGTAGAAGACGGTCCGGTCGTAGGGCTGCGTGCCTGAATCGGACATGGATGGCTTCCCCGGCGTCGCGACCGTCCGCATGGCGGCCGCTGTGGATTTCGCACGCGGCGCGAAGGCCCCGCGGGCAGTAAAATTACCCGATCCTGGCCGGTGACGGTCGGATTCCCGTCCGCCGGGACCCGCAGAACGCTGCAGACAGCCCTTGACCGCCCCAGGCGGGGGCCGCCTCGAGCGCTTTGCCGCAGACGAATTCTCAACCATGTCAGGATCTTTCCATGAGCCATCACGAAGGACGATACGTCGTCCCGTTCGAGGACTTGCGCATGACCGATGTCGATTCGGTCGGCGGCAAGAACGCCTCGCTCGGGGAGATGATCAGCCAGCTGTCGGCGACCGGGGTGCGCGTGCCCGGCGGATTTGCCACGACTGCGTTCGCTTTCCGCGAGTTCCTGCACCACAACGACCTGACCGACCGAATCGACGCCCGGCTCGGTGAGCTCAACACCGAGGACGTCAAGGCGCTCGCCGAGTGCGGCGCCGAGATTCGTGGATGGATTGCGGCCGCGCCGCTGCCCGAGCCGCTCGAGCGCGAGATCCGACGGCAGTACCAGCACATGGTCGACGAGTCGGGCACCGCGATCTCGGTCGCGGTGCGTTCGTCGGCGACCGCCGAAGACCTCCCCGATGCGTCGTTCGCCGGGCAGCAGGAGACCTTCCTGAACGTCAACGGCATCGAGGCCGTGCTCGACCGCATCCGCTACGTGTTCGCGTCGCTGTACAACGACCGCGCGATCTCGTACCGGGTTCACAAGGGCTTCGCGCACGCCGGCGTCGCGCTGTCGGCCGGCATCCAGCGCATGGTACGCAGCGATCTCGCGAGTTCCGGCGTCATGTTCACGATCGACACCGAGTCGGGATTTCCGGACGCGGTCTTCATCACCAGCTCGTACGGGCTGGGCGAGACGGTCGTCCAGGGCGCCGTGAACCCCGACGAGTTCTTCGTGCACAAGCCGATGCTGGCGGCCGGCAAGTTCCCGATCATCCGGCGCGAAATGGGCTCGAAGCTGATCCGGATGGGTTTTGCCGACAATGGCGGCGGCGACGCCGTCGGCGCCCGGACCGTGCGTACCGTGGATACGCCGGCGGACCTGCGCAACCGCTATTCGATTGCCGACGACGACGTCATCGAGCTGGCCCGCTATGCGGTCATCATCGAGAAGCACTATGGCCGCCCGATGGACATCGAGTGGGGCAAGGATGGCCGCGACGGCAAGCTCTACATCCTGCAGGCGCGTCCCGAGACCGTGAAGTCGCTGGCCTCCGAGACGCGCCAGCAGCGCTACCGGCTCAAGGGCAGTTCGGACGTTCTCGCGTCGGGCCGCGCAATCGGGCAGAAGGTCGGAGCGGGACGGGTCCGCGTGGTGGCCGACGCGGCGGACATGCATCGCGTCCAGCCCGGGGACGTGCTGGTGACCGACATGACCGACCCGAACTGGGAGCCGGTGATGAAGCGCGCGGCGGCGATCGTCACCGACCGTGGCGGACGCACCTGCCACGCCGCCATCATTGCGCGCGAACTCGGCATCCCGGCGGTGGTCGGCTGCGGCGACGCGACGCGCCGCCTCAAGGACGAGGCGCTGGTCACCGTGTCGTGCGCCGAGGGCGACACCGGCTACGTCTACGACGGCCTGCTCGAGACCGAGGTGACCGAGGTCGACACCGGCACGATGCCCGAGGTCCCGGTCAAGGTGATGATCAACGTCGGCAATCCGACGCTGGCCTTCGAGTTCGCGCAACTGCCCAACGACGGCGTCGGCCTGGCCAGGCTCGAGTTCATCATCAACAACAACATCGGCATCCACCCGAAGGCGATCCTCGACTACCCGAACGTCGATGCCGACCTGAAGAAGGCGGTCGAGAGCGTGGCGCGCGGCCATGCGACGCCCCGGGCCTTCTACGTCGAACGGCTGGCGGAAGGGGTCGCCACGATCGCGGCGGCGTTCTGGCCGCGGCCGGTGATCGTGCGGCTGTCCGACTTCAAGTCGAACGAGTACCGAAAGCTGATCGGCGGTTCGCGCTACGAGCCCGTCGAGGAGAACCCGATGCTCGGCTTCCGCGGCGCGTCGCGCTACATCGCCGAGGGCTTCCGCGACTGCTTCGAGCTCGAATGCCAGGCCATGCGCCGGGTGCGCGAAGACATGGGGCTGTCGAACGTCGAACTGATGGTGCCGTTCGTACGCACGACGAAGGAGGCGGCCGCGGTGGTCGACCTGCTCGCCCGCCACGGGTTGCGGCGAGGCGAGAACGGCCTGCGCCTGATCATGATGTGCGAGCTGCCGTCCAATGCGCTGCTGGCCGAGGCGTTCCTGCAGTACTTCGACGGCTTCTCGATCGGCTCGAACGACCTCACGCAGCTCACGCTCGGGATCGATCGCGACTCGGGGCTGGTCGCCGAAGGTTTCGACGAGCGCGACCCCGCGGTCATGCAGCTGCTGGAACGGGCGATCGCCGCGTGCCGCGCCGCCGGCAAGTACGTCGGCATCTGCGGCCAGGGCCCGTCGGATCACCCCGACCTGGCGCAGTGGCTGATGCAGCAGGGGATCAGCTCGATCTCGCTGAATCCCGACACGGTGATCTCGACCTGGCATCAACTGGCGAGCGGCGACCGCTGAAGCCGGCGGACGTGCAGAGGGCTCCCGCGGGAGCCCTCCTGGCACCGTCCGGGCGCGCCGGGACGGTCTGGTGCGGATGGCGCCCGCGTGGGGCGCCGCCGCTCACTTCGTGACCATCATCTGCGTCTTCTTGCCGCCCTTGAAGGTGTACAGCGTCAGCGCGCCGTCCTTGATGTCGCCTCGCGGGTCGAACGCGATCCGGCCCGTCACGCCGTCGTACTGGATCTTGGCGAGCTCGGGCAGGTACTTCTTCGGATCGGTCGAGTTCGCCTTCTGCATCGCCGCGACCATCACGTTGACCGCGTCGTAGACGTACGGTGCGTAAAGCTGCACCTCGATGCCGTACTTCTCCTTGAACCTCTTCTTGAAGGCTTCCATGCCGGCCGCCTTCTCGGGCGTCACGCCGCCGGCCTCGGCGCAGACGACCTTGCCTTCGCCGACCGCTTCGCCGGCCAGCTTCGCCATCTCCGCGGTGCAGATGCCGTCGCCGCCCATGAAGCGCGCGTCGATGCCGAGCTGCTTCATCTGGCGCATCATCGGGCCGGCGACCGCGTCCATGCCGCCGTAGAAGACCAGGTCGGGCTTGGCGCCCTTGAGCTTGGTCAGGATCGCGTTGAAATCGGTCGCCTTGTCGTTCGTGAATTCGCGCCCGACGATCTTGCCGCCGGCTGCCTTGGCCGACTTCTGGAACTCGTCGGCGACGCCCTGGCCGTAAGCCGTGCGGTCGTCGATCACGGCGATCGACTTGGCCTTGAGCTCCTTCAGCGCGTAGCGCCCGAGCGTGCCCCCCAGTTGCCCGTCGTTGGCAACGACCCGGAACGTCGTCTTGAAGCCCTGCTGCGTGTACTTGGGCGCGGTCGACGACGGCGAGATCTGCGGAATGCCGGCGTCGCTGTAGATGCGCGAGGCGGGAATCGACGTGCCGGAGTTCAGGTGCCCGACCACCCCGACCACGCCGGCGTCGACGAGCTTCTGCGCGGCGGCGGTGCCCTGTTTCGGATCCGCGGCGTCGTCTTCCGACAGCAGCTCGAAGGTGACCTGCTTGCCGCCGATCGAGATCTTCTTCGCGTTGAGTTCCTCGACGGCGAGCTTGCCACCGAGTTCGTTGTCCTTGCCGAGGTGCGCGATGCTGCCGGTGAGCGGCGCGACATGGCCGATCTTGACGACGGTCTGGGCAGCGACCGGAGCGCTGGCGGCCGCGAAAGCCGAAGCGACTGCGAGACCCAAAAGCCTGTGCTTCATCAGGGAATCTCCTGGAAGGTGAACGTTGAGTGCCCGCCCGCCGCGAGCGGCCGCAGCGGCCACAACGGGGCGGATGCTAGCCCGAATCGCTGGCCGGGGCAATCGAGGGCAACCCCGGATCGGCACCGTTGCGCGCGCGATGGTTCGCGCGTCGCAAGCGGTCGTGCCCGCTACGCCGGATGCTAGGATTCCGCCAGGAGGCGAACAATGCAGCTTCAGTACTGGTGGTGGATCCTCGCCGTGGGGATGGGGGTGCTGGAGCTCGTCACCGGCACCTTCTACCTGCTGGTGCTCGCGGCAGGCTGCGCCGCCGGCGGCCTCGCGGCGTGGGCCGGGGCGGGGCTGACCGTGCAGGTGCTCGCCACCGCGGCGGTGACGATCATCGGCTGGGCCTGGCTTTGGCGCCGCAGCCCGTGGCGGCAGGCGTCGGGCGATTCGACCGCCGATGCGAGCATGTTGCTGGACGTCGGTGAACGCCTGGAGGTCGACGCGTGGGGCGAGGACCGCCGCGCCCAGGTCCGCTACCGCGGCGCCGCATGGACGGTGGAGCTCGATCCGCAGGAGCCGGCGTCGTCGGCCGTTCCGGGTCGGTTCGTGATCAGGCGCGTTGTCGGCAACCGGCTGGTCGTGCAGCGCGCAGGCTGAATTCCCGCCCATCCAGGAGACATGTCCATGCCCGTCGGCAATTTAGCGGTCGCCGCGATCGTACTGGTGCTCGCCGTCGTGTTCGTCACGCGCGCGTTGCGCATCGTCCCGCACCAGCACGCGTGGATCGTCGAGCGGCTCGGCAAGTACGACCAGACCCTCGGACCGGGCCTGAATTTCGTGATCCCGTTCGTCGACCGGGTCGCCTACAAGCA
>DAORSF010000007.1:0-17580 GCA_035443405.1 Burkholderiaceae bacterium
CGCCGACGAACCGACCACCGCGCTCGACGTGTCGATCCAGGCGCAGATCATCTCGCTGCTGAAGAAGCTGTGCCGCGAGCACGGCACCGCGGTGATGCTGGTCACCCACGACATGGGCGTGATCGCCGAGACGGCCGACCGGGTGGCGGTGATGTACGCGGGCCGCATCGCCGAGATCGGGTCGGTTGCCGACGTGATCCACCGGCCGCAGCATCCGTACACGGTCGGGCTGATGGGGTCGATTCCGTCGATCGTCGACGAGCGCGAGCGCCTCGCGCAGATCGACGGCGCGATGCCGCGCCTCAACGCGATCCCGCGCGGCTGCGCGTTCAACCCGCGCTGCCCGCAAGCGATGCCGGTCTGCCTCGACAGGCGACCGGAGCTGCGCGAAGCCGGCGCGTCGATGGCCGCGTGCTGGCTGCACGAGCCGGCGACGGCGCTGCCGGCGAAGGCGCGCTGACGTGAGGTCGCCTCTTCTGCCGGTGACGGCACGCGCTTTCGGACGCAGCGCGCATTTTCGGGCTTGGCGCGCCGCGGCAGTCCGCAACGGGCCGCAGCCGTACGGGGCGCGGCGCCGGGGAGCCACCCAAGGGCGGGCGGCGCGATGGCTGCGGCGGTCGGTGCTGCGCACCGACTGCGCTGCGCTGCTCGCCTCGGGGTCGCGCGGCGGGGCCGGCGTTCCGAGCATCGCAGGGCACCCCCGCGCAGCGGGGGCCAGCACCGACACGCCGGCGGCGGGCGACCCGCGCGCTGGCCCGCGCCTTTGCTCGCGCACACTTCAGGTCGCGCAACGCCCGAAGGAGCAACTCGCATGAACGCGGCTGGCACCACGCCGCTGGTCGAGGTCGACGGCATCGCCAAGGTGTTCGACGTGTCGGCGCCGTGGCTCAACCGCGTGATCGAACGCAAGCCGCGCCGGCTGCTGCGCGCGGTCGACGGTGTGAGCTTCGCGATCGAGCGCGGCGAGACGCTGGCGCTGGTCGGCGAATCGGGATGCGGCAAGTCGACGGTGGCGCGGATGCTGGTCGGCCTTTACGACCCCACGCGGGGCGCGGTGCGCTTCGACGGGCACGACCTCTCGAAGCTGCGCGGCCCGCAGGGCGCCGCCTTGCGCCGACGCATGCAGATGATCTTCCAGGATCCCTATGCCAGCCTGAATCCGCGCTGGAAGGTCGCCGAGATCGTCGCCGAGCCGATCCGCGTACACCGGATGCTCGACGGCGACGACGCGATCCGCGAGCGGGTGGGCGAGCTGCTGCGGCACGTCGGCCTGGCGGCGGCCGACGCCGACAGGTTCCCGCACCAGTTCTCGGGTGGCCAGCGCCAGCGCATCTCGATCGCGCGCGCGCTCGCGTCGCAGCCCGAGTTCCTGGTCTGCGACGAGCCGACGTCGGCGCTGGACGTGTCGGTGCAGGCGCAGGTGCTGAACCTGATGCGCGACCTGCAGCGCCAGGACCGTCTCACCTACCTCTTCATCTCGCACAACCTGGCGGTCGTGCACCACGTCAGCGACCGCGTCGGCGTGATGTACCTCGGGCGCATCGTCGAGCTGGCGCCGAAGAAGACATTGTTCGCGACTCCGCGGCATCCTTACACGCGGATGCTTCTCGACGCGATTCCCGACATCGGCATGACCGGGCGCGCGCGCACGCCGGTTGCCGGCGAGGTGCCCAACCCGCTCGATCCTCCGGGCGGCTGCACGTTCCACCCGCGCTGCCCGTGGGTGCGCGAGCGCTGCCGGCGCGAATCCCCGGTTCTGAAGCCGGTTCCGGGTGGCGGCGTGGCGGCTTGCCACGCAGTCGAGGAAAATCGCATCGATTCACCGTCATGACCCAACCCACCGGAGAAGGAGTCCCCGCGATGTCCGATTCGATCACCCGCCGACGCTTCGCGCTCGGCGCCGCGGCCGCGACCGGCGCGGCAATGCTGCCCGTCATGCCGGGCGCCTTCGCGCAGCAGGGATGGCCGAGCAAGCCGATCCGCTTCGTCGTGCCCTTCCCGGCCGGTGGCACCACCGACATCCTCGGCCGCATCGTCGCCGCCGAGCTGAACAAGGCCTGGGGCGCGCAGACGGTCGTCGAGAACCGCGGCGGCGCCGGCGGCAACATCGGCGCGGAAGCGGTCGCGCGCTCGGCGCCCGACGGCTACACGATGCTGGTGTGCACGGTCGGCACGCACGGCATCAACAAGTCGCTCTACAGCAAGCTGCCGTTCGATCCGGTCAAGGACTTCACGCCGGTGACACTGCTCGCGCTGGTGCCGAACGTGATCGTCGTCCACCCGTCCGTGAAGGCCGGCACCGTGAAGGAGCTGATCGCGCTGCTGAAGGCGAATCCGGGCAAGCTGGACTACGCGTCGTCGGGCAACGGCACTTCGATCCACTTGTCGGCCGAGCTGTTCAAGTCGATGACCGGAACCTACATGACCCACATCCCGTACCGGGGCAGCGCGCCGGCGATCGCCGACCTGCTGGCCGGCCAGGTCCAGCTGATGTTCGACAACCTGCCGTCGGCGATGCCGCACATCAGGGCCGGCAAGCTGCGCGCGCTGGCCGTCACCAGTGCGAAGCGGGCCGCGGCACTGCCCGACGTGCCGACGGTCGCCGAGGCCGGCGTGCCGGGCTACGAGGCGAGTTCGTGGTTCGGCCTGGTCGCACCGGCGGGCACGCCGAAGGAAATTGCCGAGAAGACGCAGCAGGCGATCGCGAAAGCGTGGACGACGCCTGAAGTCCGCGAAAAGCTGCTCGGCCAGGGCGCCGATCCGGTCGCGAATTCACCCGGCGAGTTCGCGAAGTACATCGACGCCGAGATTGCGAAGTGGGCCAGGGTGGTCAAGGCCTCTGGGGCCAGGATCGACTAGGCCGCGGCTGGCGCGAGACACCAGCCGCCGCCTGCGCCCTCGAGCCGGTAGCGCTGGCCCAGCGCAAGCACCGCCTTGCGCGGCACGTGCCCGAACGGCAGGCCGGTCGCGATCGGCACCGGCAGCCGCGACCGGAAGTAGTCGACGACGGCGCCGAGGCCGTAGCCGTTGTCGTGCGGCGCAGGCTTCCAGTCGGTGAATGCGCCGAGCAGGACTGCACGCTGCCGCAACAGCACGCCGGCATACAGCAGCTGGTGCAGCATGCGCTCGACGCGATACGGGTGTTCGGAGACATCTTCGACGAACAGGATGCCGTCGTCGACGACGGGCAGGAAGGGCGTACCGACGGCGCCCGCGACCAGCGAAAGGTTGCCGCCCCACAGCGTGCCGTCGACGGACTGGCGGCCTCCGGGCTGCGGCGCGGGATGCTCGTCGTTCCACCGGATCGGCAGCAGGCGACCCGCCAGCAGTGCGTCGAAGTGCTCGAGCATGAAGGAATCGGGCGCCGGTACGCCGAAATCGCCGCTGACGCCCGGCCCGGCGTAGCTGGCCGCGCCGGTGCGCGCCAGCAGCGCGAGCTGGAACGCGGTGAAGTCGCTGTAGCCGACCCAGCGCACGCCGCGGCTGGCCGACGCCGCCACCAGCGCCCAGTCGATCCGGTCTAGCAGGCGCGACAGGCCATAGCCACCGCGCGCGATCATGACGACGTCGACGTCGGTGGCGCGCGCCACGCGATGGATCTGTTCCAGCCGCGCGTCGTCGGTGTCGGAAAAACGTTGCCAGCCTTCGCGCGGCACGTCGCAGCGCACGGCGTGGCCGCGTGCGCGCAACGCGGCCACGGCCGCGTCGAAGGCGTCGAGCGACAGGTGAGCGCCGGACGGCGCGATGATCGCGATGCGCGCCGAACGATGCGCCGCGATGGGGCTCATCCGCGCGACTCCGGCTCGGGAAGGTGCAACGCGAGGGTCTCCCTGATCTCTTCCATCACCATGTAGCTGCGTGACTCGCGAGCGCCGGGCAACGCGAGCAGCATGTCGCCGAGCAGTTTACGGTAGGCGCCCATTTCCGGGATGCGCGCCTTGATCAGGTAGTCGAACTCGCCCGACACGAGGTGGCATTCGAGCACGTTGGGCAGCTTCAGCACCTCGCGGCGGAAGTCGTCGAAGATCGCGCCCGACTTCGCCGCCAGCTTGATCTCGACGAACACCAGCAGGTTCTGCCCCAGGGCCTGCGGATTGAGCCGCGCGTGATAGCCGAGGATGAACCCGTCGCGCTCGAGACGCCTGACCCGTTCGCTGCACGGCGTGACCGACAGGCCGATCCGCTCGGCCAGGTCGGTCATCGACATCCGGCCGTCGGCCTGCAGCAGGCGCAGGATGTTGCGATCGATGCGGTCGAGGTCCCTGACCTGCTGCGTGCGGTTCCTCAATGCTTTTTCACCTGTTGCCGGGTTGATGCACGAGAAATTCTAGCGCATTTCCAAAATACGAAAAACATCACTACTGGATCAGCGGCAAAATGCAGGAATTCGGCCTGTACGGTCCACGACATTTTTTCCCGGAGTGCGAGCGATGCGTGTCCTGGTTCTCGGCAGCGGCGTGATCGGCGTGACGAGTGCCTGGTGCCTGGCGCGCGCCGGCATGCAGGTGACGGTGATCGACCGCCAGCCCGCCGCCGCGATGGAGACCAGCTTCGCCAACGCCGGCCAGATCTCGCCGGGTTACTCGACGCCGTGGGCGGCACCGGGCATTCCGCTGAAGGCGCTGAAGTGGCTGTTCCAGCGCCACGCGCCGCTGTCGGTGCGCCCCGACGGCACGCTGTTCCAGCTGCAGTGGATGGCCCGGATGCTCGCCGAATGCAGCGCGTCGCGCTATGCGGTGAACAAGGAGCGGATGCTGCGGCTGGCCGAGTACAGCCGCGACTGCATCCGCGCGTTGCGCGCCGAGACCGGCATCGAATACGAAGGCCGCCAGCTCGGCACGCTGCAGGTGTTCCGCACCCACGCACAACTCGAGGCCGCGGCGCGCGACATCGAGGTGCTGCGCGAGGTCGGCGTGCCGTTCGAGCTGCTCGAACGAGAGCAACTGGCCGGCGTCGAGCCGGCGCTCGCGCGCGTCGCCGGCAAGCTGGTCGGCGCGTTGCGCCTGCCCGGCGACGAAACGGGCGACTGCCAGCTGTTCACGACGCGGCTGGCAGAACGCTGCCGCGAGCTCGGCGTGCGCTTCGAATTCGAGCGCTCGATCGAGCGCGTCGTCGCCAACGGCGACCGGATCGACGGCGTCGTCGTCGACGGCGCGCTGCGCCGGGCCGACCACTACGTGATGGCGCTGGGCAGTTACTCGCGCACGCTGGCGAAGTCGGCGGGGCTGTCGCTGCCGGTGTATCCGCTGAAGGGCTACTCGCTGACGATCCCGATCGTCGACGCGACGCGCGCGCCCGTGTCGACCGTCATGGACGAAACCTACAAGATCGCGATCACGCGCTTCGACGACCGGATCCGCGTCGGCGGCATGGCCGAAGTCGCGGGCTTCGACCTGTCGCTGAACCCGCGTCGCCGCGAGACGCTCGAGATGGTGGTCGACGAACTGTTCCCCGGCGCCGGCGACCTTCGCGCGGCGGCGTTCTGGACGGGGTTGCGGCCGATGACGCCCGACGGAACGCCGATCGTCGGTCGCGCGCCGCACCGCAACCTGTGGCTGAACACCGGCCACGGCACGCTCGGCTGGACCATGGCCTGCGGCTCCAGCCAGTTGCTGGCCGACCAGATCGCCGGGCGCAAGACTTCGATCAGCGCCGACGGACTCGGCCCCGAGCGATACGCGCGCACGCGCCCGACACTGCCAGGACGTCCGCTGCACCCCCGCCCGGCGCATCGCGCGGCGCACTGAGCTTCACCGCGCGCGGTCGAACGGCTCATCCACTGCGGATTGTGTCGACTCGACCACTGACACCGACGAGCCAGGCGCGCGTCGACGGATAGCTGGCAAGCAGTGCGCCGGCACGCGCCGGCGCGAGCGCCGACAACGCGGTGGACAGCCCGTCGGCCAGCGTGGCCCGCGGCGCGGCAACGGAAACCGATGCATGGTGGTTGGCGCTGCGGCCGGTGCGCGGATCGAACAGGTGATGGATGCGGGAATCGAGCCCGAAGCTCGTGCCGCGGCCCGACGAGGTCGCGAGCGCAGGCAGGGTGCCGCCGCGGTCTCCGAGCGGCAACTCGAACAGCGTGCGGCCGGCATGCAGCGGATCGCCGATCGCCGCGCGCCAGCGCCGGCCGTCCGGCCGGCGCCCGAGCACGCGGACCTCGCCGAGGTCGACCAGCACGTCGTCGAGCCCTGCGGCGCGCAGCATGTCGGCCACGCGATCGGTCACGAACCCCTGCGCGATGCCGTTCAGCGTGATGGCCATGCCCGGCCGGCGAAAACGGATCCGGTTCGCCCGGGTCTCGACGGCCGAGAAATCGACGCTGCGCAGCGCCCCGGCAATCGCCTGCGGCGACGGTCCGGCTGCCGCAGCACTGGGTGACGCGAAGTAGTCTGCATACAGCCGGTAAAGCGGCTGCACTGTCGGATCGAAGGCCCCGTGGCTCAGCCGCGCGAGTTCCATGGCGGTCGACAGGAGCTCGACCAGTTCGTGCGGCGGCTCGCGCAATTCGCCGGCCGCGTTCAGTCGCGACAGCGCCGAATCGGCCCGATACAGGCTGAACACCGATTCGAGCCGGTCGATCTCGTCGACGCATCGCCCGATCAGCGCCTGCGCCATCGCGCGGTCGGGGAGAACCAGTGTCATCGACGCGAGCGCGCCCATTGCCGTTCCCTTCCAGACGCTGACCGCGGGCGCCGCGGCGTCCAAGGCGGGCACGGCCGAGAAAGGCGCCGCGGCGGCACCGGCGGCGACGATCGACACGAAACGTCGGCGGTTCGTCATGTCGGCTCCTAGTGCTGGTCCCCGGGCGGCGGCAATCCCGCCGGCAGGTTGGCCGGACCGAGCACGTATGCGTCGGGAATTTCGTCGAGACGGGCCACGCGGCCGCCGTTTGCTGCGCGGAACGCGTCGGCGGCGCCCTTGTCCGAGAACGGCACCGCTTCCGGCGCGCCCATGCCACCCCGCATCGTGCTCTCGATCACGAACCACGCGAGCTTCGCGTCGACCCAGGCGCCGGGCTCCGGCTGCTCCCAGTTCTTCGCCTTCGCCATGTCGTTCACGTAGATTGCCGTGACGTCGCGCGGCTCTTCGGGAAGCCGCAGGAAAGCGATCGTGTCGCGCACCGACGAGAACCAGACCGGCTCGCTTCGGCTGGCCAGATGGATCTGGCCCTTCGGCCCTTCGTGATCGACCAGCAGCATGCCGCAGTAGTAACCGGTCGCGTCGGCGAGCACCTCGGACGGCGTCGGCCGCGACGCCGGCGGCTCGCTACGGTCGCAGCCCGCAGCCGCCGCGGCGGCAAGAACCATGACGAATCCCGCTACCCGCATCGCGCGCGAGCGCGTCATAACGGCCTCCTCCTGAATGCAAGGATCGCCAGCGCGAGCGGCACCACGATCCACGCGCCGAGCACTGCCAGGAAAACCGGCGCCGGCAGCGCGGCCGGATCGCCTGGCCCGGCCATGCCACTGTAGACCGACACGCTCTCGTTGGCGGTCATGTTGAACAGCCGGTAGACGTCGGCCGGATTGAGCAGCAGCAGCGAATCGAGCACCGGCTTGCCGATGACGCGGCCCTGGTCGGCGACCAAGATGCCGAGCAGCGCGGTGTCGTAGATCAGCACGAAGAACAGCCAGACGCCGACCGCGAGCCCGGCCGCGGTCGCGCGCTCGTGCACCAGCGTGCTGGCCAGGCAGCCCATCGACACGAACGAGGCACCGAGCATGATCGAGGTCGCCACCATCGCCGCATAGGCCGACCAGGCCTGCGCGCCGATCCCGGCCTTCAGCCACAATGCAGCGGCTGCGGCGCCGTAGCCGACCACGGTCGCGACGGCGAGAATGGCGATCTGGCCGAGCGCCTTGCCGACCACGACCTGCCAGCGCGCGACCGGATACGACAGCAGCAGCATCAGCGTGCCGCGCTCCTGCTCGCCGACGATCGCGTCGAACGACAGCAGCAGCGCGATCAGCGGAACCAGGAAGATGGTCAGGCTCGCGAGGCTCACGACCACCACTGCGAGCGGATCCGCCTTGACCGTACCGGTGGGCGCGCTGCCGAGCAGCGCCAGCGACAGCGCGAGCGCGGCCATCAGCACGGTCGTCGCGAGCACCCAACGGTTGCGCATCCCGACCCTGATCTCCTGCGCGGCGACCACGAGCGCGTTCATTGCGGATCTCCCGCGGCGCCGACCAGCCGGTCGTAGAGTTCCTGTAGCCCCGGAGCGGTCATCTCGACGTCCTCGACCAGTTCGCCCGCCTGCGCGATCGCGCGCAGCACCGCCATCTTCGCGCCGGGGGCGACGTCGAGCGTCAGCGCGGCATCGCTGCGCCCGGCACAGCGCGCCTCGGCGGGCAGCTGGGCGAGCAGACGGGCGGTCGCGCAGGGCCGCACGCTCAGGTGGATCCGCACGTCGGCCACGACACCGCGGCGCAGCTCGTCCAGCGTGCCGGCCGCCAGCAGGCGCCCGCCATGCATGATCGCGGCGCGGTCGACCCGGTCCTCGACCTCGGCGAGCGCGTGAGTCGAGATAAGTACGGTCGCGCCGCTTCCCCGCAGCGTATCGATCATCCGGTAGACCTCAGTCCGCGAAGCCGGGTCGAGTCCGCTGGTCGGCTCGTCGAACAGCATCAGCCGCGGGTCGCCGATCAGGGTCTGCGCAATGCCGAGGCGCTGCCGCATCCCCTTCGAATATGTGGCGACGCGCCGGTTCGCCGCGTGGGCAATGCCGACCCGTTCGAGTAGCTCGGCATTGCGGCCGTCGGGCTCGCCCTTCAGTCGCGCATAGAACGCCATCAGCTCGTGGCCGGTCATCGCACCGTGGAACGCTACGCTCTCCGGAAGGAAGCCGATCGCGCGCCGCGCTTCGGCACCGCGGTTGCCCGCGGGATCGATCCCGGAAATCCGCACGCTGCCTTCGCTCGGCCTGATCAGACCGAGCAGCAGCTTGATCAGCGTGGTCTTGCCGGCGCCGTTGTGGCCGACCAGCGCGGTCACCTGCCCCGCCTCCAGACCGAGCGAGACTTGCTCCACCGCGGTCACGCCGCGATAGCGCTTGGTGACCGAGCTCCATTCGGCGATGCGGGTCATGGCGCCGCCGGCGGCGGGATGGCGGCAGGACGCATCAGCGGCGCGCTGTCGATCACGCCGCCCGGATAGAGCGCGGGAAAGCGCGCCTGCGCCCAGCGCACCATCTGCACCGCGGGGCTGTTGATCAGCGACTTCGCCGCGGGCAGGGTCCAGAGGATCTCGTCCATGACGTCGTTGGGCCGGTAGGGGCGGTCGGCGATACCGTCGCCATCGAGGTCGAAGGCCGGATTGTCGCTCCAGTAGTTGCCGCGCCCTTCGTGCGTCCAGTCGAGGTAGCGCGTGCCGACGTACTTGACCTGGGTGCGGTTGCCGATGAACGCATTGCCGGTCATCGCGTTGCCTTCGGAGCCGGCCGTGAAGTGGATGCCGATCGGGCACCCCTCGAACCAGTTGTCCCTCAGCAGGTTGCCGTTGGCGTTGTAGACGAACACGCACTTCTCGCGCCCGCGGCGAACCACGTTGCCGACCACCTGCGACCGGTTGGTCGAATTGAGCATCAGCCCGTGGTCGCGATCGTCGTCGGACACGTTGCCACGAATCTCGAGCCGGTCGGAATACATGATCGCCCAGCCGACGTGGTTGCCGCGCGAGCGATTGCCGATGATCCGGCTGTCGTGCGTGTACATGTAATGGATCGCGAAGCGCAGCCGGCTGAAGCTGTTGTCCGCGAAGACGTTCTTCGCGCTCGTCTTCACGAAGATGCCGTCACGCCCGTGGCTGATCACGTTGCCGATCACCTGCGCGCCGGGAGCGTTCCAGATCGACACGCCGTTGCCCGCCTCGGCCAGCCGCAGGTCGCGCCGCCCGACGATGACGTTGTTCTCGACGATCGATCCGGCCGCTCCGTGCACGTAGACGCCGAACAGGTTGTCGAGCAGCCGGTTCGAGCAGATCCGCGCGCGCTCCGCGGTCTGCCGCAGCAGGATCGCGGAATCCATGCCCGGCAGGTCCAGCCCGGAACCGGTGATCTCGAGCCCCTCGATGCGCACGTCCGGCGCGGTCACGACGACGACGCTGCCCGAGCCGGGTCCGGCCAGCACCGCGCCGGCGTCACCGACCAGCGACAGCGGCCGGTCGATGCGCAGCGGCCCGGCGTGCCGGCCCGGCGCCAGCCGGACGACCTCGCCGGCCGGCAGCGAATCGAGCAGCGGCTGGATCGCCTCGCCGGGCGCGACCAGGCGCTCGCCGGCCCCCGCGCCCGCGGCGATCGCCGCCACCGCAAGCGCGGCGGCGATCGCGGCGACGGCACCGGGCGATTGCAGCTTCATGCGTCAGCGCCGGCGCGGCTCGACCAGCATGCGCCCCTTCATCTCCATGTGCAGCGCATGGCAGAACCACTGGCAGTAGTACCAGTAGACGCCGGGACGGTCGGCCTTGAAGGTGACCGAGGCGGTGGCCTGCGGCCCGACCTCCATCGCGATCCCGTAGTTGACGATGGTGAAGCCGTGGGTGAGGTCCTCGACCTGGTCGCGATTGGTCACGTAGACGGTGACCTCGTCGCCCTCCTTCACGGTGAAGTCGGTCATGCTGAAGGTCGGGGCGATCGAGAACATGTAGACGCGCACCTTGTTGCCGTCGCGGATCACCTTCGAGTCGGTCTCCAGTTCGACCCCGTCGGCCTGGGCTTGGCGCCGCGCGTCCTCCCACATCGGGTCGTCGCGCTTCCAGATGTTGATCGGATTGACCTTCGAGCGATGGACGATGGTCGCGTCGTGCGGCTCGGCGAAGCTGGGCGAGTCGTGGACCAGCACCATCTGGTCGCCGGAGATGTCGATCAGCTGGTCGCACTCGGCCTTCAGCGGGCCGACGTTGAGGAACCGGTCCTTCGAAAACTTGTTCAGCGAGATCAGCCACTTGCCGTCGGCTTCCTTGGTCTGGCCCATCGACGTGTGGTTGTGACCCGGCTGGTAGTGGACGTCGAGCTTCTGGACGATCGGGTCGACGTCCTTGCCGCCGAACTTCTCGATGGCCTTCGCGATCGACCACTTGCAGATCTGGCTGTCGATGAACAGGGTGGTGTAGGCGTTGCCGCGCCCGTCGAATGCGGTGTGCAAGGGGCCCAGTCCGAGCTCGGGCTCGGCGACCACCGTATCGCGCGGCTTGATCTTGTCGTCGAACAGGTCGTCGAACTTGCGTACGTCGAACACCGTGACCGTCGGCGAGAGCTTGCCGTTGGCGACCACGTGGATACCGTCGGGCGCGGTGTTGATGCCGTGCGGGCTGTTCGGAACCGGGATGTAGCGCGTGAACGGCGAGCCGTGCGTGCCGTCGAGGACCGGCACGCCGCCGATCGTCTTGTACTCGCCCTTGGCGACCGCCTCCTCGATTCGCTTGAGGTTGAAGACCGTGACCCAGTCCTGCTCGGAGGCCGTGCTCTCGGCGAGCGTCACGCCCTCCTCGGAGTTGTAGCTGGTCGCGAACGCGTACTTGCCCTGGTAATCGCAGTCGACGTTGTCGAGGTTGCCGTCGACCAGCACCTGCCACGCGACCTTCATGGTCTCGCCGTCGACCGCGGTGAACACGTACTGGTACTTCTTGTGGTCCGCCACGTCCCTGCCGTCGTTGGGAATCGGCACGCCGTCCTCGCCGTTGCAGAACACGTAGCCGGTCTTCGGATACTTCTGCACGCGCAGCCCGTGCACCGTGTGCTGGTTGGGCAGCTCGATGATCTTGTCGCACTTCATCACGTCGCAGCGCACCCGGGCCACGCGCGTGTTCGCCTTGTCGTTCATGAACAGGTAGCGACCGTCATAGGTGCCGTCGGTGAACGACATGTGCGGATGGTGCAGGTCGCCGTTGAAGTAGGTGCCGCCGCGCGACGCCAGGTACTTGCGGGTCTCCGGCGTCAGGCCCTCGGTGAGGATCTTCAGGCTCTCGTTGGTCTGGCCCCAACCGGTCGCGCTGCAGCGGTTGAACACCGGCACGCGCATCAGCTCGCGCATCGACGGCAGGCCGACGATGCGCAGCTCGCCGCACTGCCCGCTCGAGAAGAAGACGTAGTACTCGTCGAGCTCGCCCGGCCCGACGTGGGTCTTGGCGATGGCTGCGGCGGTCGAGGACGGCACGGTCGGCGCCGGTGCAGGCGCAGCTAGCGGCGGCGCAGCAGCGGCCTCAGGTTTGGGCGCCGGCGCCTTCTCGCCGCATGCGCCCAGCAGCCCCCCTCCCGCGGCCAGCGCCACGGCCCTGGCGCCCCCGCCAAGCATCGCGCGGCGATCCGGATCGGGCAACGCGCGCGGGTTTCTTTCGTCAGCCATCTTCGTTCTCCCTTTCGTCTGGAGCGCCACCAGTGCGCTCGGATTCCTGACATCGTCTCGGCATCCGTTCAAGCGGACGGTCCCGCGGTCGCGGGGCCGGCAGCGGACTGCCCGGTTCTCGCCTGCCCCGACCCAAGCGCCGCCCGCTTCTCGCGCTTGAGCCGGCGCTGGACCCGCACCGGGCACTTGTAGTCGTGTCGATACAGCACCTGGCAGTGCAGGCACGAAATGCATTCGTTGGGGTTGATGTGGCCTTCCGGATGGATCGCCTCGACCGGGCACTCGTTGAAGCAGCGCATGCAGGGATTGCCGCATTCGCGATAGCGCTTGAGCCAGTCGAACATCCGCATCCGGCCGGGAATCGCGAGCGCCGCGCCGAGCGGGCACAGGTAGCGGCAGAAGAACCGCTCGACGAACAGCCCGGCGGCGACCAGCGCGAGCGCGAACGCGACGAACCACCATTCGCGCATGAACCTGAGGACGATCGCGGTCTTGAACGGTTCGACCTCCGCGAACAGCTCGGCGTAGGCCAGCGAGCCGAGCGAGACGCCGAACAGACCG
The DNA here is from genome assembly GCA_035443405.1 of Burkholderiaceae bacterium. Classification (GTDB taxonomy): domain Bacteria; phylum Pseudomonadota; class Gammaproteobacteria; order Burkholderiales; family Burkholderiaceae_E; genus Zeimonas. The sequence continues at coordinate 12,906 of DAORSF010000007.1, forward strand.
AGGAACAGGATGTACTTGATCGGCCAGAGCCGCTCGTGGACCGCCCAAGGGATATTCAGCTGCGGCACCTTCAATGCCCGGGCAGCCCGGTTCGACAACTCCTGCAACGCGCCGAACGGGCACAGCCAGCCGCAGAACGGCCCGCGGCCCCAGAACAGCAGCGCCGCCGCGATCGAGCACCACAGCACGAAGATCAGCGGATCGACCAGGAACTGCGACCACTCGAAGCCCGAGCGCAGCGCATTCGCGAAGGTGAGCACGTTGACCACCGACAGCTGGGCCTGCGCCACCCAGCCGAGCCAGAACAGCGTGACCGCGAGGTAAGCCAGACGCACGCGATCGAAGAGCTTCTCGCGTTGGACGAGCACGTCCTGGAAGAAGAAGATCAGCGTCAGCACGCCGAGCATCACGCCGAGCATCGCGATCGCGGCGACCTTGCTGCGCCAGATCCGCATCCACAGCGGTTCGCGCGGGCCGTCGGCCTGGATCCCGGCAGCGTCCGCCTCCGTCCGCGCCGCCGTCCCCGGTGCTTCAGCTGCACCGGTTGCACTGGGTGCGGCGGCCAGTGCCGGCACGCTCTTCGTGTAGAGATCGGGCAGCCGGTAGTCGAGCGAGAACGTGACGAAGGCCTTGTCGAGCGCGCCGACCGAGCGCTGCACGAGAAGCTGCAGGCGCCATGGCGCCGCCGGATCGAATTCCGAGCCCTGCGGAATCAGGAAGACGCCGATCTCCCTGAGCGCCGGCGCGCCGGCCGCGCGCAGGTCGCCGACGCGACGATGCAGGTAGTCGCGAAATCGGATCGTCTCGGTGCCCTGCACCAGTTCGATCCGGTCGAAGATGCCTCCGCGCACGTAACCGGAACCCTTGAACGAATAGATTCCCTCGCCGGCGACGAGGATCGCCTGCTGTCCCGGCGCCAGCATCCGCGCGACATTGGCGTATTCGTCTTCACCCACCAGGCTGCGCCCGATCGTCGGCTGCGACACCAGCGCCGCGTAGAGGTCGACGAATACCTGGCCGGGCACTCCGGCCTCGGGGCGCGCGGCCGCGGCCTTGTTGCCGGAATCGACGAAGGCCTTGTTGACCTCGCCCACCGTCAGCCGCAGATGCCCGACCGTTCCGTCGCGCAGCATGGCCGGCCAGTTGGCGATCGCGCCTGCCTGCGGGTCCATCACGCGCGTCGCCGCCGCAGCCGGCGCGGCGGTGCCCAGGCCCAGCGCGCGAGCCACCCGCACCGCCGAGCGCACGACGCTCTCGCCCATCACCAGCACGGTCACCGTGGCTCCGCTGACGATGTCGGCGTGCGGCGGCCCGCGGCCCTCCGCGGCCGCGCGGATCGGGTTGTATCCGACGAAGTGCGCCAGGTAAGCGACCACCCGCTTCTCGGGGATGCCGATCAGCACGATCGGCTCGCTGTGCGCGACCAGTTTCGCGCCGACGATCGTGCCTTGCGCATCGAGGCCGACCACGATGTGGATCGGCTTGCCCGAGTAGCCGACCGCGTCGACGTATTGCGAGTTCAGGTAGGCGTAACCGACCAGCGCATCGCCGCGATATGCTGGTGCCACCGCCGGGGCGGTGCGAACGGGGCCGAAACGGTCCGCGCCGGGCACGACGTCCGACGCAGCGACGTCGGCAAGCAACTGCCCGAGGCTCGCCGGCCCGGACTGCGCCATCACGTTACCCGACCACAGCGTCGCGGCGCCCAGAAGCACCAGCGTCGCGAACGCCAGGACCCTCGTCCGGACCCCCAAAAGCGATACCCTTGCGCGGTTGTTGTTGTGGGATTATTGCGGACGGCCAGCGACAGTCGCTTGCTCGCGGTCAATTTTATTTCTCTGGAGACAATGACCATGCGAGCGTCGCTGCTGGGACGCGACCCGGGTATCGAGTCGGTGAGCATGCCGGTGCTGGTCGGCATCGCGGCCTCGATCGAGCGCGAATCCTTGGAGCGCTACGCAACGCTCGCCGTGACGATGGAGCGCCGCGGCGAACTTGCCACGGCGGCAGCCTTCAGGGTCATGCTCGAAGAAGAGCGCGCGCATGCCGACGCGGTCGCCCGCTGGGCTGCATCGCTAGGCGAGCCGATTCCGGAACCGGCTAAGTTCTCCTGGCAGCTGCCACCCGACCTGTCCGACTCCTGGAACGAAATCGCCGGCAGCGCGCTGCTCACGCCGTATCGCGCGTTCGCGATCGCGGTCGACAACGAGCAACGCGCGTTCGCACTCTACAGTTACCTGGCAGCGCGCGCGACCGATCCGCGCGTCCGGGTCGAAGCCGAGCGGCTGGGCATCGAGGAGTTGCGGCACGCGGCGCTGACGCGCCGCTGGCGTCGCGAAGCATGGCATCGCGAGCGCCGAAAGGCGGGCGGCGAAGCCGCGCCCGCGGGCGTGTCGATCGCATCGGTCGACGAACTGCGAGCGTTTCTCGCGCAGCGCGAAGCGGCGATCGCCGGCAGCCATCGCGCACTCGCGACCCGCCTTCGCGCGCTGGGCGACGACGAGGCTGCGCGGTTCCTCGACGAGCTCGTCGGGTCGCCGTCGGCGCAGCCGGCCGGCGCCGACGTAACGGCCGCCGAGACGCCGACCGCTGACCTTCCGGACACGGCCGACCCGGTTCATCTGCTGGTCGCTGCGCAGAAACCGCTCGAGGCGCTCAGCGAAGCGCTCGAAGCGGTGATGCGATCGGCCGAAGGCGCGCTGTTCGACGAAGCGGAAAAGGCGCTGGTCGGCGTGGTCACCCGCCTGGCGCGAATCGCGGTCCTGACTGCGATGCGGATTCAGAAACCATAGGCCCCGGCGGGATGCCTGCCGCCGCGCGACTACCCCGTCCTGGAGGTTCAACCCGCGCGCGCGGCCGCGAACTGCACGAACCAGTCGATCGACGCCGGATTGGCCATCGAATCGCGATTGACCGCCTTCCCGACCGGGTGCCCGAGCAGGATCTTCCTCACCGGCACCTCGAGCTTCTTTCCCGACATCGTGCGCGGCACTTCGGGAATCGCGTAGACCTCGTTCGGCACGTGACGCGCCGACAGGCGGGTGCGCAGCGCATCGAGCAGCCGCCCGCGCAGCCCTGGCACGACGCCGGTCTGTCCGCACGCCGCGGCCGCGCCGTCGGGCGCGGGACCCTTCGCGCCGACGCCGGAAATCGCCGAACCCGGCTCGCGCAGCACGACGAACAACGCCAGGAACGACTCGCGGCCGAGGTACTCCAGGTCGACCACCAGCGAATCGGCGACCTCTTCGAACTCCTCGACCACGCGGTACAGCTCGCTGGTGCCCATGCGGATGCCATGGCGGTTGATCGTCGAATCCGATCGCCCGTAGATCGTCGCGGTCACCGATTCGGGGCGAGGCGAGAGCTTCAGCCAGTCGCCGTGCCGCCAGACGTTCGGCGGGCCGGGAAAGGTGTCGAAGTAGCTCTCGAAGTAGCGGCGCCCGTCGGCGTCGCCCCAGAAGTACAGCGGCATCGACGGCATCGGCTGCGCGCAGACCAGTTCGCCGACCTCGCCGAGCAAGGGCTTGCCGTCGTCGCCGTACGCGTGGATCGCGCCGCCCAGCGTGCGGCACTGCATCTCGCCGGCATACACCGGGAGGATCGGGCACGAGGTCAGGAAGGCCGCGCCCGGATCGGTACCGCCGGAAATCGACGCGAGCATCACGTCCGGCTGCACCGCCGAATAGATCCAGCGATACGCCTCTTCGGTGAGCGGCGATCCGGTCGAGCCGATCGAGCGCAGCGCCGACAGGTCGAAGCGCTCGCGCGGCCGCATCCCGGCCTTCATGCACAGGGAAACGAATGCGGGGCTGATCCCCATGAACGTGAGCCGTTCCCGCTCGGCGAGTCGCCACAGCGTGTCGAGGTCCGGATGGCCGGGATTGCCGTCGAACTGCAGCAGCGTGGCGCCGGTCATCAGCGTCGACACCCACAGGTTCCACATGATCCAGCCGGTCGACGAGAACCAGAAGAATCGGTCGTCCTGGCCGACGTCCAGGTGCAGCAGGTTGGTCTTCAGCGTCTCGAGCACGAAGCCGCCGTGGCCGTGCACGATCGGCTTGGGCATGCCGGTGGTGCCCGACGAATAGACGATCCACAACGGATGGTCGAAGGGCACCGGCGTGAACGCGCAGTCGGCTGGCTGCGCGAGCGCCGACCGCCAGTCGATCACCTGCACCGCCGGCCCGCCGCCGCCGCCGACCGGACCGAGCGTCGCCGCGGCGTCGAGGTACGGGACGAACACCACCGCGCGCACCGACGGCAGTTGCCGCACCAGTTCGCGGACGATGTCGCGCCGGTCGAAGTCCTTGCCGCCGTAGCGATAGCCGTCGACCGCGAACAGCACCTTCGGCTCGATCTGCCTGAAGCGGTCCAGCACGCTGACCTGCCCCATGTCGGGCGACGAACTCGACCAGACCGCGCCGAGGCTGGTGGTCGCCAGAAGCGCGACCACCGCCTGCGGAATGTTCGGCATGTAGGACACGCAGCGGTCACCCGTCACGACGCCCAGTCGCTTCAGCGTGGCGGTCAGCGCGCCCGCCTCGGCGCGCAGGCGGTCCCAGCCGATCTCGATGCGCGGTTGCAGTTCTGACTCGAACACCAGCGCGGGGCGATTCGAGTGCGCGTGCACGCGCGCCGGCGCCAGCAGGTGCTCGGCGTAGTTGAGCGTCTCGCC